>JARGOI010000075.1:0-6969 GCA_029212275.1 Thalassolituus sp. | reverse complement strand
TCGACCAATGATGTGATTCAAATGATTGAGAAGTTGGGACAATTACGCAGCGCTGGCGTACTTACTGACGACGAATTTAATGCGAAAAAACAGAGCTTGTTAGATCGAATTTAACGATTCAGCAATAACACACTAAAACCTAAATCAGACCACTGGTTTAGGTTTTAGCTGTCTAATCATTTAAATTCCCTTCCCTTAAATACAGACAGATAAGCTCTTCGAGAGAAGTTTTTCTAATTACGTGCCAATTAATCTCACCGGCAACTCTCGTTAAATACCTTCCCAACATAAATTCGATTCTAAAAATATGCGGTTATTGATGACATGTGTTAATGGCATCTGTTAACGATATTACAGCGTTTTATTGCGCAACCTAAGTGCGTTGGTAATAACAGAAACCGAGCTCAAGGCCATCGCCGCGCTGGCAATCATTGGGCTGAGTAAAATACCAAACCAAGGGTAAAGAATCCCTGCGGCAATAGGTACGCCCGAGAAGTTATAAATAAAGGCAAAGAACAGGTTTTGGCGAATATTGGCCATGGTGTTTTGGCTGAGCAAACGCGCATTCGCGATGCCGCGTAAGTCGCCTTTCACCAATACTACGCGCGCGCTGTTCATGGCGACGTCGGTGCCGGTGCCCATGGCAATGCCGACATTGGCTTGTGCTAATGCTGGCGCGTCATTAGCACCATCCCCGGCCATAGCGACGATGTGCCCTTGGGCTTGTAATTCTTTGATAAAATTTAATTTATCTTCTGGTAATACGTCGGCTTTGAAATCGTCGAGGCCAAGTTGTTTGGCCACTGCCGCGGCAGTTGTTTCGTTATCGCCCGTTAATACAATGATTTTTAATCCGGCCGCATGCAGGGTATCAATGGCTTCGCGTGAGGTTGATTTAATCGGGTCAGCTACGGTGATAATTCCCGCCAGCGAGCCATCTAGGCTTAAAAACATAACGGTTTGCGCTAATTCGCGGAATTCTTTTACCTCGCCTGCGAGTGCTGAAATATCGACTTTGTCGTCTTCCATCATGCGCGCATTGCCGAGCGATATTTTTTTACCCTCCAGTTCGCCGCGCACGCCTTTACCGGTCACTGATTCAAATTGCTGAATATCGTCTAAGGATACGTCTTGTTCTTTGGCGTAATTAACAATGGCGACGGCTAACGGATGTTCACTTGCCGAATCCAGACTGGCAGCATATTTTAGTACGTCATCTTTATTAAAGCCTTTCGCTGGCACCACATTTTGTACTTTAGGTTTACCTTCTGTAAGGGTGCCGGTTTTATCGACCACGAGCGTGTCGACCTTTTCCATTAACTCCAAGGCTTCCGCGTCTTTAATTAATACACCTTCGGTAGCGCCGCGCCCCACACCCACCATAATAGAAATGGGTGTGGCCAAACCTAACGCGCAGGGGCAAGCAATAATTAATACCGAAACCGCTGCTACTAACGCATTGGCCAATGCCGGTGATGGGCCAAAGATTGACCATAAAGCAAACGCGAGTACGGCAACGCCGATTACGGCAGGTACAAACCAGCCTGCAACTTGATCGGCTAATTTTTGGATAGGCGCGCGCGAACGCCCAGCTTCGTTGACCATTTTCACAATGCGTGACAGCAAAGTATCGTCACCCACGCTATTGGCGCGCATTAAAAAAGTACCGGTTTGATTCACTGTGCCAGCGGTCACGTTATCGCCTTTATTTTTTTCCACAGGATCTGGCTCGCCAGTAATCATGGCCTCGTCGATATTGGAATGGCCGTCGGTAATCTCGCCATCGACCGGAATTTTGCCGCCGGGTTTTACTCGCAGAACATCACCGACCCGTACTTGATCGAGTTCGATTTCTTCTTCGTTACCCTCAGAATCAACCCGTAGCGCGGTATTCGGCGCAAGTTCGAGCAAGGATTTAATGGCATCGCTGGTGCGCGCACGTGCGCGCAATTCTAATACCTGCCCTATGAGCACCAGAGTGACAATCACCGCTGCACCTTCAAAATACAGGGGTGTCATTCCGTTTGATTTGAACGCGTCGGGTAACATTGCGGGAAATAATAAGGCAAATACACTGAATAAAAATGAAGCGCCCGTGCCCAATGCAATTAAGCTGAACATATTTAGATTCCAGCTTTTAAAGGACGCCCAGCCACGCGTAAAAAATGGCCACCCGCCCCAAAGCACAACCGGTGTTGCCAGTGCTGCTTGCAGCCAGTTGAAAACATTCGCTCCCATAAGCTGCTGTAAATGTACGCCAGGAATCATATCGCTCATGGTGATAATAAACAGTGGCAAACTCAGGGCAAGGCTGACCCAAAACTTGCGCGTCATGTCTTTTAATTCGCTATTATCTGTTTCGGTCGTGGCCTCCATCGGTTCCAGTGCCATGCCACAAATAGGACAGGTACCGGGGCCAACTTGCTTGATTTCTGCATGCATGGGGCAGGTGTATTCAGCGTCTTTTTTTACGCTGTTATTATTTGTATTTGTATTTGTATTTGTATTTGTATTTGTATTTGTACTTTTATTAGCCGAGGGTTGCGCTGGCGATTCAATATATTTTTCCGGATCACCACAAAATTTATCCATACAGCCTTGGCTGCAAAAATAGAAATTCTGGTGGTTATGCTCAACCAGTTTATCTGGGTTTGCAGAGACCTTCATGCCACAAACAACATCCGTGAAGGATTTTTCGGTTGTGTGGGTTTGATGGCTATCTTTGCCTTGGCCTTCTTTAGCCGGGCTATTTTTATCTGGAGCACTGCTATCTGAACCACAACAGGAGTGAGACTCATGTTGCTGAGTGTCATGCTGATGTGCTGGCTTTTTGTCAGATGATTTATCCATCGTGCGCTGCTCCCATGTATTACTAAAAGTCTTACTAAAAGTCTGGCAATTCGCTTATTCGTTGCAAATCTTCGCTATAGGTGTGAGTGCTCTAGCGCCTTATCGTTCGCGCGTTTTGCCAATCAATGAAAACTACTCTAAGGCTATGCGCGACTCACAGGTCAAGTAGGTATGTTTAAAAAGCATTGGTGAGACGATAAAGAGACAATTGCTGCAGAAATGGCTATTTTCAAAACATAAAAGTAAGGGAACAATAAAAGTGCTAAATTATTTTAAGTGACGTCAGCGTCGCTAAAAACATATTGGTGGTTAGCTGACACTGGGCGTCGGCATCTTCTTTTTTGACAGGGTAGTGGCGACATAAAACCATGCCGGCGGATTCAATCCAGCTAACCATCGTCTCAATGGATAATGCGCCCAAATCATTGCGGCCCATGGCTTTTGACTGTGCTGTCATTAATTGCACCACCGTGTCGATGGTCTTGCGTCGATAGCGACAAGCTGGGGAGGTCTCGTCAAACCCTTCGCGGTAAATACCATAGACGACAGGGCCTTGATCAACACACCAATCAAAGTAAGCACGAATAGCAGCTTCGACACGTTCTCGAGTGGTCGACACGGTTGCTAGCACCCCAAATATCCGCGTCACTAGTTCATCATTCGCTTGTATGATGAGCATTTCAACGGCTTGTTCGACCCCCTCGGGAAACCAGCGATAGAAGGTTGGGCGTGACGTGCCGACCTCTTGGATGAGTTGCTGCACGGTAATATCGGTCGAGTGACGCTCGGCCAACAATTTCCCCACTGCTGCCAACACCAAGGCGCGTTTGGTTGCCAGCTCGCTACCGCCAATTTTGGGCCTACCGGGCGACCGTTGTGGTTTTGAGTCGTCTTCGAGCACTGGACTCGTTAAGGAAGATGTCATTTTTGTTGAACTAGCTCCTCTTTTTGACCTGCTTTTGAAATGCCATTCTACCAATCTTAATTAGCAGTCGTCACAAAGCTAAACGCATTTCGGCCAACAAGCCCATCACTTTAAACAGACAGTCCTATTAGACAGGCAGCTTTGTAGCAGAAGGGACATATCAGACATTGACCTAATGATAATAAACGTAACATACTAGTAACGCTAATTAAAAATAACATGGCTCGGCGCTACCAGCTAGATCTCAATCGATCCACTTTGTAAATGCAGCCCGGCACACCTTTTTTATATTCACTTAGTCCGTATCAACTAAGACTGGAGCGCTCCTAATGAGCAATTTAACGCCTTCTTCCGCAGCCGCTGATCATTATGACTTTGACGTGATCATCATCGGTTCTGGCTTTGGCGGCAGCGTCAGTGCCTTACGACTTGCCGAGAAAGGCTGGCGTGTCGCGGTATTGGAACAAGGTCGGCGTCTAACCACTGATGACTTCAAGCGCGCTGCAACAAGTCCAAACGCGTTATCTTGGATGCCGGCGCTTGGCATGAAAGGATTTTTTGCTCAGGAAGTGTACCAGCACGTTGCTATTTTGCGCGGCATTGGCGTCGGCGGTGGCAGTATCGTATATGGCGCCGTGTCGTTGGAGCCAAAAGAGGCCTTCTATCAAGATCCTGCATGGAATCAGTTAAATACCAGTTGGCGCGAAGAACTGGCTCCGCATTTTATTACCGCGAAAAATATGCTGGGTATCTCAGATAACCCTTATCGGGGTATTCAGGATGAGTGGTTGCAGCAAGCGGCCAAAAAAGTCGGTGCTGGCGATTCGTTTGGGAGTGTGCCGCAAAGTATTTATTTCGGCGATCCCAAAGAAAAAGAACAAGACCCCTATTTTGATGGCAAAGGACCTCTGCGCACTGGCTGCAATCAATGTGGTCGTTGCTATACCGGTTGTGCTTTCGGCGCTAAAAACAGCCTAGACAAGAACTACCTCTACTTTGCCGAGCAACAAGGCGTGCAGGTTCTGCCCGAGCATCAGGTGACCCATATTTCTCCGCTGAACGATGGCGGCTATCAAGTTAATCTTCAGCATTCATTTACTCATGACGCCATTAAGCCGCTTCGTGCCGCTAAGGTGATTGTTGCCGCCGGTGCGCTAGGCACGCAAGAATTGCTATTTGCCAGTCGTGATCGCTACAAAACCTTGCCTAATGTTTCTGCTGCACTGGGGCGCCGTGTGCGCACCAATAGCGAAGCCTTGGTCGGCATTCTGGCGAAAGACAGCAACGTCGATGTGACGCATGGCGCTAGTATTTCGACGCATTATTACCCCGACGATAAAACTCACGTGACGCAGAATCGGTTACCACCGAGTTATGGACCAATGAAGTTTTACATGATGCCAATGATCGACGGTACTAAGCCCCTGCCACGCGCGCTAAAAACCCTGTTGGCATTTATTATGAAACCAGCTCATGGCATCGGCGCTTATTTTTCCAAAAACTGGTACAAGCGCACAACCTACCTCACCGTGATGCAACAAGCCGATAACGAGATGGCATTTTCTTATGGTCGCACCTTGCTGCGCGGCTTCCGTTACGGACTTAAATCCAAATTATCAAAAGGTGGTCGTACACCGTCTTTCTTACCCCAGGCCAATCAGGCTGCCCGCGCCTTTGCCGCGGTGAGTAATGGCATTCCCCAAAACATGGTGGTCGAAAGCGTCGGGAATATGTCGGTAACGGCGCACGTTTTAGGTGGCGCGGTGATGGCGGATTCGCCGGAAGGCGGCGTTATCAATACCCAACACGAAGTCTTCGGACATCCAGGCCTATATGTCATGGATGGCAGCGCCATTCCGGCCAACGTCGGTGTGAATCCTAGTTTAACAATTACCGCCATGGCAGAGCGCTTCGCCGCCCTGTTTCCAGCGAAAGAGAGTGAGTAAATTCATGATTAAAGGTAAACGTATATTAATTACCAGCGGCTCGTCTGGTTTAGGTTTGGCCATGGCTCAAGCCCTAGCAGCAAATAATCAAATAGCCATTGTCGCGCGCAATCAACAGAAGCTTGATGAAGCAGTCGCTACGATTATTAAAGCCGCCCCTAGCGCAAGCGTAAAAGGTTATTCAATTGATGTATCCGGCCCTACAAGTCAGCAGGCATTAAGCGCTGTTGCTGACGATATGGGCGGGTTGGATATGCTGATCAATTCCGCCGGAATCTTGCGTGAAGGATATTTTGCAGAGCTTAGTGATGCGGATTTCCGCGACACCATGGAGATCAATTTCTTTGGTACGGTTAACGCCATCAGAGCCTTGTTACCGCACTTGAAAAAATCAAAGGGACGAATTCTTAACATCGCTTCCATCGCGGGAATGACCGGCGTATTTGGTTATGCCTCATATTGCAGTGCCAAATACGCCCTAATGGGTTTAACTGAAACGTTAAGTTTTGAGTTAGCTGATCAAGGTGTGAAAATACAGGTTGCATGCCCGCCAGAGTTCGATTCGCCCATGGTGGATGCGTTGGATAAAACTCGCACACCAGAAAACCGTGCGCACACTTTGACTATTCCGAAACTGACCATTGATCAATGTGTCGCTGGCATTTTATCCGGCCTTAATTCGAATAAGTTGGTTATTATTCCGGGTATTCAAACCAAATTTCTGGCCTTTAGTATTCGTCATTTCTCACCCATCAGTCGCTTAGTGGGAACGATGAAAATACGTGCGGCGATGCGCAAAGGCAGTTAAGTAAGTAATCCTAGGTATATAAAAAATGGCAGCGTTTAGCTGCCATTTTTTATTCTGTTGTACATCTGCCTCGCTTCGCTAAATTCTATTGATTTCCACCGTCACGTGCACTAATTCGTCATGAATGCTCAGCTTATCCCGAATAAAGTCGGCGCTGGTCTCGTGCTCGGTGGCGATGGCTAAAATGCAGGCGTATTTTCCTTTGCCAACGCGCCATACGTGCAGATCGGTAATTTCTATATCGAATTCGATGTCGGCAATGACTTCTCTTACTACTTCCACCACGGGGGCGTCCATTTCCGCATCAAGCAGAACCCGCCCAGTTTCTTTTAGCAACCCGTAAGCCCAAATGGAAACTAAACCGGCACCGACAATACCCATCACTGGATCTAACCAACTAGCGCCCCATAACTTGCCGCCAAACAAAGCGATAATCGCCA
>JARGOI010000074.1:5746-9200 GCA_029212275.1 Thalassolituus sp. | reverse complement strand
GTGCAGCGCCAAATAGAAGGCAAAACGGTGCGTAAGGTAATCGTGGTGCCCGGCAAGCTTGTTAACATTGTGGCGAACTGAACGTGACGTTAATGACGCTACACCGTACTCGTTTAGTGCTCCTGATCACGCTGTTAAGTGTCATCGTCAGTGCCTGTGGCTGGCGTTTGCGCGGCTTAACCCCGTTGCCAGAATCCATTCAACGTATCTATCTCGATGCGGGCGCCTATTCAGACATGGCGAAAATTATTGCGCAACAGTTGGAGTTTAACGGTGCACAAGTCGTCGCCTCTCTTGAACAAGCGAACATTGCGCTGATAGTTGACGAATACCGTATCGAACGCCGTAACGCGACCATTGGCAGCAATGGTCGCGTTGCCGAGTACGAACTGAATGGGTTTTTAGCCGTCTTTATTGAGAATCAAAATGCAGAAGATCCAAATTCTGACAATGATTCTGGCTTGCTAGACAGACAACGGCTTGAGATGAGTACGCGTCGGGTTTATACCAACGACATCAATAATGTGCTGGCGACTGAGAGAGAAGAAGAAACGCTTCGCAAGGATATTAAGAACGATTTAGCCAGTCGACTGCTGCGCCAGTTGCAACGACTGCCGAATCAACGCCAAGCCAATAAGCTCGAGACCCAACCTTGAAGATTCGCCAAGACCAACTGGGGGGCTATCTTGCGCGAGGGTTAGCCCCGATATATTTGGTCAGTGGCGACGAGCCGTTATTGACCATGGAGTCGTGCGATCTTATTCGCCAAGCTGCGCGGCAAAAAGGTATTGAAGATCGCTTAGTCTTTCATGCCGAAGCAGGCTTTGACTGGAATAATGTGCTCGAAGAAGCCTCAGCATTATCGCTGTTTGCCAGTCAACGCATCCTCGAGATTCGTATTCCTAACGGCAAGCCCACCGATAAAGGCGCAGCTCTGAAAGTGATCGCTGAACGCCCGCCAGAAGACACTATTGTATTAATCATTTGTCCACGTTTAGATCCCAAAACACAAAATACCGCTTGGTTTAAAGCCATCGAAAAAGCCGGCATTTTCTTACCTATTTGGCCGATCGATAAATTACAGTATTCAGGCTGGTTAGCCAGACGATTACAAATGGCCGGGTTACAAGTCAAACCTGCAGCCTTGGCTGCTTTAGCTCATCAAACCGAAGGTAACTTACTGGCTGCCGTGCAAGAAATAGAAAAACTGCGGTTAAGTGGGGTTAGCGAGATTACCGAACAAGTCGTCAATGATGTCACTGGAGACAGTTCTCGCTTTACTGCGTTTGGTTTGGCGGATGCATGCTTATTAGGCCAATTAAGCGACGCACACCGAATGCTGACGCACTTACGCGTAGAGGGCAATGAACCGATTATGATTTTAGGCGCTTTGATACGAACCATTCGTCATCTTGTTGCGTTAAATAATTGTACGGGGCAGGAGTTATCAGCATCGTTTAAACGGTTAAATATTTGGCCTAAGCAACAAGGTCCTTACAAGGCGGCACTGCAACGTTTGACCGAAAAAGAGTTGCATGCGTGTATGCACAAAGCACTAGAAGCCGACTTGGCAGGTAAGGGAGACGGTCATTCGCCTTGGTTGCATATGGCCGAAATTGTTGGATTGATGTGTCGCAAAATTTAACAGTTTAAGTAACGTTATTTCCTCGTTAATATGCACAGTTATTCTGATTCGAAGCCCTACTTTTCAAGTCTCAGTAATGTAAAGTCACCATTGATTAACAACTCAAAAAAAATGTTTACCTAAAACGTCTTTAAATAGTCGTAATTTATGTTAATTATACGTACTATCAAAAAAATAATTATTCAGAGTTTTATGAAATTCTGTTGGCAATAAAATGACACACCTTTTTATATTAAATTCGTTTGCCCATGTGGCACAAACAGGTCGATTTGAGGAGACTCCATGAGCTTAGCTTTCGCACAGTCTGACAACGATCTTGTTTGGAATTTAGAAAAGATCAATCAGCAAAAAAGAGCAATGAATTTTGTTAAGTTATTCGAAAACAAATTTTGTGTATTTTCGTCATCGGTGCGTCAACTCTATACTAATTACAATATCTTCTTCCCAGAAGGTGGCGTGCAACAAATGGTTATTTTGCCAGCACCTTATGCTTACCACGATACTTTTAGCCATTTAAATGAATCGGCCATCAGTGCGACTGGATTGCATGTTATTCCTGGCAATCTGATTGGTAAGAAGGGATTGTATTTGGTTATTTCCCACAAAGATAAAAAAACTCGCTCTATTCCGATTCCATTTCAAGAAGGAATGCGCCAAATACTAAAGCGCAGTAACAGTAATGATCCTTTTCTACCGGTATTAATGAAGGGGGATTTACGCGAATTCAATGACAAGTTACCTTGCTTGCATTTGCATCGCTTGCACATACAAGAACTGGAAAACCTATCTCAATTAGAACGCCAAAACATTCGTAATAACATCAGCGATAAATTGATGAACCTATACGAAACGTCACTGGATTTTAACTTAATCTAAACGAATGGAGATGGGGGCGATCTTAACCAAGCAGCATCAATAAATTATCAAAAAGTCGCTACTATCTATACTGCCCTATTATTCCACACTGACCTATTTTTCTACACTATAGTAACGACGCAGTAATCTGGACATCCCTTGGCGCCACGCTTTAGATTTAATACCAAACGTATGAAATAAATGCTCGTGCTCGGTCATTGGACAAAGTATTTCTGGTAATGAGCTCTCGGTCAATAAACCTTCGGGGAATTCAACATCTGCGATTACAGCGTCAGAAGATGAGCCATGACTGGTATTTACGTCGCTGGCTTCTAATATGGTATCAGACAAATCTTCGTATTGACCGGCCTCGGACAATAACGCTTCGGCAAAATGGTACGCGCTCACCGCTTCAACCCCAGAAAAATGATAAGTACCCCAAAGTGCATCGCTGCATTGAGTCTGACGAATAATGGCTAATACAACCACGGCAACATCATCGGCTGGGGTCGGTTCAAACAGCTTACTGTCATTAAGAATAAGACGATGTTCATTACGAATGATATGAATAATATCGAGCGCAAAATCATCCGCCATCAACGAAAAAACATCGCCCGTACGTAAAATAATATGTTGCGAGTTTTGCCGCGCTAGCTGTTCTAAATGTAGAAAATTTTCTGCCATCTCCGAATCACTGAAGTTCTGACAATTCACATTAACGCGTTTTTGTGTGTCTCGTTTAAACACCATCAAGCTCGACATTAAAATAACAGCAGCATCTTCTTCGCGCGCACGATGCAACCAAAATTCAGCTTCTGCAAAATCGGATACATTTTTATGGCATGGTGCGATGACATACACAGGACGCGAGCTGGATTGCAGCATGGTACGCTCACGACTGCCAAAACCAACATTTTTATACATTAGATTTTGATCTGCTAAAAGTTTCGACAA
>JARGOI010000074.1:0-5646 GCA_029212275.1 Thalassolituus sp. | reverse complement strand
CACGAATAAATCCGTTGCCTAATGGATCAAGAAAATCGCCCTTACGTCGAAACAGCGCTAAATCATTGCTACTGATCAGTAACGCATTGGTATTAATTAATACAGCCTCATGGGCAGGACTGCCGTCCAGCAAATGGACGGTGTGCTCTTCGGCAATCAGATTCGAGTTGTTTTCAATAATCATTTAATAAATTACTCAAACTGAATTCCAGAAGAGGCGCGATTGCCACGTACATCAACCACATACAATTGCCCCGCACCCACTTGTGCTGCCGCGGGACAAGGCACCATAAAATGACCGCTGTAATTTACATAACCGTCACAACGCTGACCATCGGCTAGATCAATCCAAATCGATTCAATCCCCATGCCGTCATCGAAGGCCATACCAGTAAGCGTCTTTTCAGCAGATAACCATTCAATACGATCTATGACTGGCGCCTCGTCGTCTGGATAATCACTGGCTAACCATGGGTCAGTATTTTGCGATATTTCATAAGCATTGGTATAGCCATCCCCGTCCACATCTTCGTCGCTGTTATCCCCAAGCCCATCCGCGTCATAATCTTTCCATTCCGTGGCGTTGTCTGGAAACAAATCTCGCTCGTTGGTATAACCGTCGTTATCGCGGTCTTCATCAAGCTCATCTGGGATTCCGTCACCATCAAGATCTTCTGGTGTGCTGTCTGCAAGAAACGGATCAAAGCCTAATTTGATTTCGTAATCATTGGCAATGCCGTCATTATCAATATCTGAGTCGCTGTTATCGCCCACACCGTCTTTATCTCTATCTGCCCATTCTTTTCTATCATGGGGGAAAACATCTTCGCTATTAATACGACCGTCGCCGTCGATATCGTCATCTAGCGCATCCGGCACGCCGTCACGATCTAAATCAGCCGGAGTTTGCTGAGCATCACGAGGATCACTCTTTAATAAGATTTCGTATTCGTCACTGATGCCATCGCCATCAATATCATTATCCATGTTATCGCCAATGCCATCATTATCAAGGTCTGACCATTCTTCCGGATCGCTTGGAAAAGCATCGACAGAATTAGCGAACCCATCGCCATCTAAATCGTCGTCAATAGCATCGGGTATCCCGTCGAGATCTTGGTCATAAGGCATCGACTTAGGATCACTAGGATCGCTGCCACTGCGCTCTTCGTAATCATCCGATATACCGTCGCCATCACGATCTTCATCGGCATTATCACCAACACCGTCTTCATCCAAATCAAACCAATCAGCCGCATTATCTGGGAATTGATCGAGGTCATTACCAAAACCGTCACCATCGCGGTCACTGTCTAGCTCGTCGGGTATGCCATCACTGTCCATATCCTGAGGCACACTGGTCGCATCGAAAGCATCGCTACCAAGGGCATTTTCGTACTCATTAGAAATGCCATCGTTATCGATATCATCATCGGAGTTATCGCCGAGACCATCACCATCTAAGTCGGCCCAATCAGCACTGTCGAGCGGAAATAGGTCCACCGTATTATTAACACCATCACCGTCTATATCGTCGTCTTTCGCATCGATAATGCCATCTTTATCCATGTCCGCGGGAACACTTTCAGCGGATAAAGGATCGGTACCCGCGAATACTTCTATTTCGTCGTCAAAACCATCGTTGTCGCTGTCGTTATCTTGATTATCACCAATGCCATCGCCGTCCGTATCTAGCCATTCGCCGCCATCAACAGGGAACATATCGGTATTATTAGCAATGCCATCACCGTCAACATCACGGTCGTATTCGTCGGGGATACCATCGCGATCAAGATCACTTGGGGTACTTTCAGCACTATAGACATCGGTGCCCATGTTGTATTCAAAGTCGTTTGAAATACCGTCGTTATCAATATCCTCATCAACATTGTCTGCAATGCCATCACCGTCGGTATCCGCCGTAACGCGCTCGTCATCCGGGTTCATATCTTGATCGTTAGGGACACCATCACCATCACGATCCGAATCGAGAACATCGGGAATACCATCAAAATCGATATCTTTGGGCACAGATTTGCTGTCTCTTGGATCGGTCCCTACTTGTAGCTCAAGTTCATTACTGATGCCGTCGCCGTCAATGTCTTCGTCGATGGAATCACCCACGCCATCGTTGTCCATGTCGGAGGATTCATCTTTATTCAGTGGAAAAGCATCTTGAGCGTTAGGGATGCCGTCGTTATCCATATCGTCATCGAGGACATTAGGAATGCCGTCTTTATCGAAATCACTTGGACGCGATCGTGGGTCCATGGGGTCGTACCCCATTGCAGTTTCATAGTCGTTACGAATCCCATCGTTATCGATATCTTGGTCACGGCTATCGCCGACGCCATCACCATCAAAATCACGCGAGTCACGAGCATCTAACGGAAAAACGTCACGCTGATTAGGGACACCATCGTTATCCGCGTCGTCATCAATGACGTTGGGGATGCCGTCGCCATCGGTGTCGATCTGATCGGGTACATCGGGATCAGATCCAGCCGCTTGCTCTAAAAAATTATCTAGGCCGTCCCCATCTCTGTCTGAATCCAGATGATCGGCGATGCCGTCGTTGTCCAAATCGTTTAATGCTGCAAACGCGGGGATAACAGAAGCAAAAGCCAAGACAATAAAAATCAACACGCGTGACATAGGAATTATTCTCCAGACTGCCTTGGCTTAAGATTCATCTTGCAATGAATACCACGATTTTTTTCATCCACCAGCACACCCGCCGCTAAGCTATCGTTTTGCGGACGAATCAACACATATCCCGCATCACAAAAGGCTTCTTTGCCAGAGGATTTAGCAGAGACTTCAATCTGAAACTCTGGGCTAAGCGATAAGATCTTCAGATCTGCAACAGTGGCTCTATCTTGCTCCGTGGGATGATATATGTAGCCATAAAACTCAAGTGTAATAACAGCTACAATCAGTCCTGCAATAAAACTAAGAATGCACCAACGCACATCAATAATCACATTGGGTTCTTCACGATCAGTCATCTTTGGTCTCCGTTTGCGCACCCCAACTAGGCATTAGAGTATGATTTACACCCAGTTGATTGAGAATGCGCGCAACAATAAAATCAATTAAATCATTGATGGATTGAGGGTGGTGATAAAAGCCGGGCGCGGCCGGTAAAATCACGGCGCCCATCTGCGACAAGGTTAACATGTTACGCAAATGAATTTCTGAAAATGGCGTCTCGCGAGGTACTAAAATCAGCTGGCGACGTTCCTTTAAAGCGACGTCTGCTGCGCGCTCAAGCAAACTGTTGCTTGCGCCGGTGGCAATCGCGGATAACGTGCCAGTACTGCAAGGGCAAATAACCACCGGACCGGGCTGACCAGAGCCCGACGCCCAAGGTGCCATCCAATCTTCGCGTCCAAATACACGTAATTGATCGCGCTCCGATTCTGCATTCAGCCCAAAGCGAGTTCGTAAAAATTCTGCTTGAGCTTGTGGTTTTGGAGGTAATGCAATGTCAGTTTCAGTCGCGATGACCAATAATGCCGCTTTCGAAAATATAAAGTCGACCGCAACCTGCTGAGCCAGCAATGCTTCAGCTAAGCGCAATGCATAAGCTGCGCCCGAAGCACCCGTCACTGCGATCAAAACGCGCTTGGGATAATTTAAGTTCTGAGCGCTTGGATTTAATGAAGTTAATTTAGTCATCGTCATTATGTTCCTTGCTCTAACAGTGCGGCGATGCGACGTGGTGCATTAAAGAATCCACCATTGGACATGACGACAATCACATCACCCGGCTGAGCTGCTTGGCCAACCGCAGAGATTAAGACATCGATATCGGTCATCACCTGCGACAGATTAGCATCGACGTTAGAAGAAGTTTCGTTAACAAGATCTTCCAGCGACCATTCCAATTGAGCAGGTTGATACCAAAACACGAGATCGGCTGGCGCAACAGAGGCCGCCAACTCGGCACGATGATGACCTAATTTCATGGTATTGGATCGTGGTTCTAGTACAGCAAGTAAACGTCCTTCGCCTTGTTTCTTTAGATGAGCGCGCGCGCCCTGTAAAGTGGAGAGAATGGCCGTGGGGTGATGAGCAAAATCATCGTACACTGGGATCGCGGCTCCCACATTGACTTGCTCCATGCGGCGTTTGACCGAGAGAAACTGAGACAATGCTGTGGCTGAAATTTCTGGCGTCACGCCCATATGCCGCGCAGCAGCCATGGCAACCAAGGCATTATTCACATTATGTTGACCCGTCAGTGTCCACGCAATGTGCTGTATTTTGCCAGCAAAGGACACCTTAAACTCGCTGCCCTCTTCGTTGTGATTCATCAGTTGCCAATCACCGTCTTGACCCGTGGTTTGCACCTGCGTCCAACAACCCATATTTTCAACTCGCGCAAGGGCTTGATTATTATTTGGACGCACGATCAAGCCTGTCGAAGGAACGGTGCGCACTAAGTGATGAAATTGACGTTCAATCGCGGCTAAGTCTGGGAATATATCGGCATGATCAAATTCCAGATTGTTCATAATCAAGGTTCGCGGATGGTAGTGGACAAACTTTGAACGCTTATCAAAAAAAGCGGTGTCGTATTCGTCAGCCTCGACCACAAAAAATGGGGATTCGCCTAAACGCGCTGAAACACTGAAGTTTTCTGGCACACCACCAATCAAATAACCGGGCTTCATACCCGCATACTCTAAAATCCACGCCAGCATACTGGCAGTGGTAGTTTTTCCATGGGTGCCAGCAACCGCGGCAACCCAGCGGCCCTGCAACACATATTGCCCTAGCCATTGCGGACCAGAGGTATAAGGAATGCCACGATCGAGGATGTATTCTACTGAAGGATTTCCGCGGGACATGGCGTTACCGACAATCACCAAATCAACATCGGCGGGAATGCCCGACGGATCAAACCCTTCCACTAAGTCGATGCCTGCGGCCAGTAACTGGTCACTCATGGGGGGATAAACGCCCGCGTCTGAGCCAGATACGCGATGTCCAGAGGCCTTAGCCAATTGTGCCAACGACCCCATAAAGGTGCCGCAGATTCCTAATATATGAAGATGCATCGTCAATTCACAAATTTGATCGTGGTGCTAGGGAGTCTCTGAATAATTCGCGCGGAGCAATGCAGAGTATTTCAAAAGTCCCATAGTGTACTTTGACAGCGAAGGTTAGCAAACACGAACTGATCATTATCAGCGCAGAAAACAGAGTGCTGGATCAACAAAAGTATTTTAGGCGAATGATTAGGGACTATTCCTTGAGCATTATCGCCATAAATTTAAAAAAGCAGTATTTAAGAAATCTGCTTTTGTGACTTTGGCAATCTATTTGCGCTACGGATAAAACTCTGACACTGAATTTGTCTGCGCATTAGGTTACTATGCCACTAAATTATTGCCTTAAAGCTTAGAGGGATTCAATCATGCAGCGCTTGCGCACTTTTTTAGATTCACATTGCGATAACGCCGATGTTGCCGCCATTATCGATGGACTGATGGTGGCATGCAAAGACATCGCTTATCAATTGCATCTCGGCGACCTCGGCGGCGTATTGGGCAGTGCAGAACAAGAAAACGTGCAAGGTGAATGTCAAAAGAAGCTCGACGTCATTTCCAACGATGTCATTAAAGACTGTTTAGCCAA
>JARGOI010000073.1 GCA_029212275.1 Thalassolituus sp. | reverse complement strand
GTGACAGTGGCGAACGCTTCGATGTCGTGGTGGTTGATCCACCCGCGTTTATTCCTCGTCGTAAAGACATTAAAGCGGGTGAGTTGGCTTATAAACGATTAAATCAAATGGCGATGCGATTACTTAACCCGCATGGTCTATTGGTCAGTGGTTCGTGCTCTATGCACCTTGGTGAAGATCGTTTGCCGGATATTTTGCGTAGCTCAGCACGCGAGTTAAATCGCGATGTGCTGATTCAATACGTGGGTTCCCAAGGCGCGGATCATCCTGTCATCCCTGCAATTGCCGAGACTCGCTACCTGAAAGCCGTATTTGCACATGTGTTTCCGAGCAGCTAGTTTTTCTCTGGTAACGTATGCATGAGAACGGCGGCATAGTTATGATAAACATGCCGCCGTTTTTTTGATTTTTTCGTACTTATTTCTTTAGATTAACTTGACCTATCGCATCTAAGACTTGTTTTGCGCCGACCTGAATTCCATTCATTACCTTTCCGGCTTCGTTCGACAGTCCTAAGGCCTTATGGGCTTTTTCCATGCTCGCCTCAATTTGTGAAACGGCATTTTCGGTAAGTTTTTTGTTATCGCCAACCACCTGAATAATTTCTTCGGTCGCTTTACTGGTTCTTGATGCAAGCTGTCTGACCTCATCGGCAACCACCGCAAAACCACGTCCTTGTTCGCCGGCACGTGCGGCTTCAATGGCTGCATTAAGTGCTAGTAAGTTCGTTTGATCGGCGATGCCGCTTATACTAGCTACCAGTTCAGATACTTTTGTTGACTGGGTATTCAACTCAAAAATTCCCTCGCTAGCATCGCTCATCTGCGCCGTGAGTTCATCCATGGTGTGAATCGTCGAGTTGATCACGTCAATACCTTTTAATGCATCCGCATCGCTCTTTTGAGATACCTCGTAGGCAATTTTTGAATTCTCTATATTGATTCTTTCACTCTTCATTTGCTCAGTAATGTTGGTCGCAAACTTGATGACTTTATAATACTCGCCGTTTTCTGCTCTGATTGGATTATAAGAGGCTTCTAGCCATACTTCGTTGCCATGACGATCAAATCGCTTGAACCGCTGTGAAATCATTTCTCCAAGTCGAAGGCGCTTCCAAAAATTTTGGTATTCAGGAGATTCGACTTCTTTGGGGTCACAAAATATTCTATGGTGCTTGCCGATAACTTGTTCTTTAGTGTAACCCACGGCGTTTAAGAAGTTAGCGTTAGCGTCGAGCACAATGCCATCTAAGTTAAACTCAATAATAGCGGAAGAACGATTAATACCTGCAAGCATATCTTCCAGTTTATGAGTGTTAGATATTGTTTTGGTAAGTTCTGCGAAGTAAAAATGCAGCACAGAGATCTCGCCATTTACCGGTACTTTAGGCAAGAAAAATCCTCGATACCAAGCTTCTTTACCTTCTTTATTTTTAAAATGCACGGCTCCATGCCAATGGGTTAATTCTTTAATGCTGATAAGCATTTGTTGACAATATTCTTTTTCTAAAGAGCTCTTTATTAAGAAGTCTTTAATCTTTTTACCGACAATTTCTTCTTCTGTGAAGCCACAAGACTTCAAGAAAAGAGAATTGACATCTAATATCGTTCCATCTTGGTTCAAGGAGAAATACAGCATCTCTTTGCCCATGTTTTGTTGGGTTTCATAGAAAGAAGATAACTCTTTTTCTAGCTCCGAGATTCGTGCTAGTAATTTTTTGTTACTAAATATCATTTAGCTGCTCCTAATTTCCAAGTTTTTCTGCAGAGGTGGCTGAAAGGTATAATAAAAAAACACAAGTTTTTCATGAGCTTACGTACTTTTCTTCTTATTGCATGTTTTCATTACAAGCCTCCGAAAAAGATGAAACCCTCTTTAGGTATAGAATATGTTTTCCATTTCGTCCATTTCTTACAACAGCCAATTAATTCATTTCTTCATGCTAAAATTGGCGGTTGCTTAACTCTCGTATAGCAATATGCTATTACCCATTCGAAGGCTTTGTAGTTTCCATTACACATATTAATTAAGGCGTGAATATGATTAAAAATCTCCAAACTATGAGTGCTGACGACATCAAACGCGTGGCCGTTATTGGTGCCGGGACGATGGGGCGCGGTATCGCGATTTCATTTGCCAGTGCGGGCATCGCGGTGACTTTGTTGGATTTGAACGAAGACGTTCGGACTCAGGCGATTAGCTATATAGAAGGTATCTATGCCGGTATGGTGAAGCGTGAGCGCATTACTCAAGAAAACGCAGACGCCTGCTTACAGCGTTTTTCTACGACGGGCGACTACGCCGACATTGCGCCAGCCGATTTGGTGGTCGAGGCTGTCTACGAAAATCTTAATCTTAAAAAGAGCATCTTCCGCGAGCTAGACAAAGTGATGAAGCCAGCGGCCATTCTTGCGACCAATACCTCCTACTTAGACATCGACGCTATTGCAGCGCAAACGACGCGCCCAAGCCAAGTGTTGGGTCTGCATTTCTTCAGCCCCGCGCACATCATGAAACTACTGGAAATTGTTCGCGGGGAGAAAACCGATCCTGCGGTGTTGGCCATTACCGAAGCCTTGGGCGCGAAAATCGGTAAAGTCGCCGTCGTTGCGGGGAATTGTCACGGCTTTATCGGCAACCGTATGTTGGAACCCTATGTATTCCAGTCTCGTCGCCTGTTGTTAGAAGGTGCGTTACCAAAGCAAGTCGATAGTGCGCTGCAAAATTGGGGCATGGCCATGGGGCCGTTCCGGATGTACGACGTGGTGGGTATTGATCTTGAGTGGCGTGCGCGCCAGATGTCAGAGACAAAACTTGAGCAAGGTTCAGATGCTGAAATGAACATACGCTTGGATGATCGCCTCTGTGAAATGGAACGATTTGGACAAAAGAATGGCCAAGGGTATTACCGTTACGAAGCAGGCAGCCGCGAAGCGCTAGTGGATGAGTCAGTTGAAGCGTTAGTGGTCGAAGTCTCTGAAGGTGCGGGGTTTACCCGCCGTGCTATTTCCGACGAAGAAATCAGCGAGCGTTGTATTCTTGCCCTAGTGAATGAAGGCGCAAAAATTCTGGATGAAGGTTTCGCGCGTAACAGCGCCGATATTGATAAAGTCTATCTCAATGGTTACGGCTTTCCGAAAGAACGTGGCGGCCCAATGGCTTATGCTGATGCACGGGGTTTGAATGACGTGCTCGCGGTCATCGAAGCCTTTGAAAAAGAACAAGGAAGCATTTGGCAGCCGTCAGCGTTACTGAAAAAACTGGCTGCCGATGGCGGGAAGTTTTCAGATATTGCCAATAGTTAATTAGAAAAAGTTATTCAAAAAATTAAAAATAAAGATTGGAGTAAACCGAAATGACAGCCTTTAAAGCGCCTCTTAGCGACATGCGATTTGTGATGCATGACGTACTCAACAGTACCGCACATTACGCCAATCTTGGCCGCGACGATTTAACCGAAGAGATCATTGATGCGGTATTAGAAGAAGGTGCCAAGTTTAACGAAGGCGTGATTGCACCGCTAAATCGCAATGGTGACGAAGAAGGCATCACATTTAAGGACGGCGACATCACCACGCCTGCAGGTTTCGTCGATGCGTATCAGCATTTCGTTGATAATGGCTGGGCTTCGATGACGGGCAGCGAAGATTTTGGTGGCCAAGGTCTGCCAATATCCTTAGCCGCGCCATTCCATGAAATGATGATGTCGGCGAATTTATCCTTCCGTATCTACACAGGTCTGACCGAAGGCGCGGTGTTGGCGCTCACCAAACACGGCAGTGACGAATTAAAAAACGGTTACCTTCCCAAGCTTATTTCGGGCGAATGGGCGGGCACCATGTGTTTGACCGAACCTCACGCCGGTACGGATTTAGCATTGTTACGCACCAAAGCCGAACCGCAAGCGGATGGTTCTTATGCTGTCAGCGGCACTAAGATCTTTATCAGTGGCGGCGAGCAAGATATGTCGTCGAACATCATTCACTTAGTCTTGGCTCGTTTGCCAGATGCACCGGCGGGCGTTAAAGGTATTTCACTTTTCTTAGTACCTAAATTCTTACCGGACACAAATGGCGAGCCGGGAGAACGGAATCCTGCGGTATGCGGTTCGGTTGAACATAAAATGGGTATTAAAGCTGCTGCTACCTGTGTGATGAATTTTGACAACGCCAAAGGCTGGTTAATTGGCCAAGAAAACCGTGGCTTGGCCTGCATGTTTACCATGATGAACGACGCCCGTTTCCAAGTAGGTTTGCAGGGCTTAGGCATCGCTGAAATGGCGTATCAGGGCTCGGTGGAATATGCCCTAGATCGCTTGCAGTCGCGCTCATTAAGCGGGCCTAAAAATCCAGAAAAAGCCGCCGATCCTATTATTGTTCACCCAGATGTGCGGCGCATGCTGTTAACGCAAAAAACTTTGGTAGAAGGTTGTCGTTTACTCGCTTACGAAGCCGCGCAGGCGTTAGATAACGAAGAACATCATCCCGATGCAGACGTACGCAAAGCCGCAGGCGTTCGTGCTGCGTTATTAATTCCGGTGGTGAAATCTTTCCTAACAGATATGAGCGCTGAAGCCGCAAATTTAGGCATGCAGGTGTATGGCGGTCACGGCTTTATTCGTGAATGGGGCATGGAACAGCTGGTGCGTGATGGTCGGATCACCCAAATTTATGAAGGCACTAATGGCATCCAGGCGCTCGATTTATTACGCCGTAAAGTCATGGGTGATCAAGGGTTAGAGCTTGCGCGTTTGCAAGATGAAATCGCTGCCTTTTGTGATGCTAGTAAAGGAAGCGAGGGTTTGCATGGCATGATCGCTGCACTCTCGTCTAGCAATGCACACTGGCGTACATTGGCCAGCAACATTATTGTTCGTAGTAATGACAACCCCGAAGAAATTGGCGGTTGTGCGACCGATTTTTTAAGTTTTTCTTCGTACGTGTTATTGGCATACGGCTGGGCGCGCATGGCCGTGGTGGCAAAACAAAAACTTGATGAGGGCAGCGGCGATAGCGATTTTTATAATGCGAAAATTGCCTCTGCGCGTTTTTATAGCGAACGTATTTTGCCGCGAGCCGATATGCATCGCCAGATATTAGAAACGTCCGTAGACAACTTATTTGGTTTAACCGCCGAGCAATTTTTGCGTAGTTAAACAGAACAGGGCATCTCTGAATAATGCAGTCTTCACTGCTATATGCAGACGCGCCCTAAGCACAAGGATAATAATATGACAGCGTTCACATTCAGCACCACCCGAACCATTATTAATGAAATTGGCAGTGCGCGTCGCATCGCTAAAATATGCGAAGAGCAGGGCGCACGCAGCGTTATGTTAGTCACTGATCCGGGTATTATTGCGGTGGGTTTGCTCGAACATGTGGTGCCGGGATTCGAAAGTTCAGGGTTACGATTGACCGTATTCAAAGACGTCGAAGCCGATCCATCGGATAAAACCGTCGAAGAAGCCACACGCCAAGCGCGAGCCGCTAATGCTGATTTTGTGATTGGCTTTGGCGGCGGCAGCTCTATGGATGTCGCCAAGCTGGTGGCCTTGCTCGCGCATCCAGACTGCAAACAACCGCTAAGCAGCATGTACGGCGTGGGCAACGCCAAAGGCGTGCGCTTACCTCTGATGCAAGTACCGACCACGGCAGGTACAGGTTCTGAAGTCACGCCCATTGCGATTGTCACCACAGGTGAAACCACGAAAGCGGGTGTGGTATCAGCCGTATTACAACCTGATATTGCTTTGCTGGATGCGGATTTAACCAAAGGTTTGCCACCACATGTGACTGCAGCTACGGGTATTGATGCCATGGTGCACGCGATTGAAGCTTATACCAGTGCCATCAAGAAAAACCCGGTGTCTGATTTGCTTGCCAAGGAAGCGCTGCGTTTGCTCTCGACCAATTTAATGACCGCCGTAACCGATGGCAATAACTTGGACGCGCGCAGCAATATGTTGCTCGGTGCTTTATATGCAGGGCAAGCGTTCGCTAATGCGCCAGTGGCTGCGGTACATGCGCTTGCGTACCCATTAGGTGGGCATTATCACATCCCACATGGACTCAGTAATTCGTTGGTATTGCCACATGTGATGCGTTTTAACGCACCGAAGTGCGCCGAGTTATACGCTGAATTGGCACCTTCTATTATGGGAAGTGATACACCATCTGGCTCTGCGATGGACATCACTGATGCATTAATTTCATGGTTAGAAAATCTGATTAAAGACGCTGGGTTACAAACACAATTGCGTCAGGGTGGCATTACCGAAGGTGCATTACCTATGCTCGCCAGTGAAGCCATGAAGCAAGAGCGCCTGTTGATGAATAATCCGCGTGAGGTCACAGAAGCTGATGCATTGGCTATTTATACCGCTGCTTTTTAATTTAACTGCTTTTAATTTAGCGCCTTTTAATTCAGTTTTCTGACTTAGGAATGTTCAAAAATGAATTCAGAAAAATCCATTAACCGCAGTGACTACAAACAGTTTTCACCCATTGTTACGCGCTGGATGGACAACGATATTTACGGTCATGTAAATAACGTCACCTATTATTCTTACTTTGATAGTGCAGTAAACCGTTACTTAATCGATGAAGGTGGCCTAGATATTCACGATGCACCCATCGTTGGTTTTGTGGTGAATTCGCACTGCAATTACCTAGCGCCTATTGCTTATCCGGATGCCATCGAAGTGGGCCTGCGAGTCAATAAACTAGGTAATAGCTCCGTCACTTATGGCGTCGCTATTTTTAAGGAAGGCGAAGACAGCGCCTGTGCCTACGGAGATTTTATTCACGTCTTTGTAGACCGCGCCGCGAATAAATCCGTACCCATTCCAGACGCTATTCGAAGTGCATTATCGAAGCTGGTGATTTAGTAATAAGAGAACAGTGGATATTTTGAGCGAGTTAGATAGCGACTGCTATTTTGTTATTGCGCATCACTAATTACGTACGTCTTGACGTACGTAAGGTTTTCATCTATTTTGATTAATAAATACACAACAGTTGAGGTGTCTTATGTCGGCAGTGACGGCAACAGAAGCTCGCAGTAACCTTTATCGGCTGATGGATGAAACGGCAAAATCGCACGAACCCGTTTTGATCAGTGGCAAGCGAAATAATGCGGTACTGCTATCTGAAGAAGACTGGACAGCTATTCAGGAAACATTATTCCTTCTATCTGTACCCGGTATGAGAGAAACAATTCGTGAGGGAATGGAAACCCCTTTAGAAGATTGCGATAAGGAATTGGACTGGTGACATGGACGTTGGTTTACACCAAACAAGCTCAGAAAGATGCTAAAAAACTGGCTTCAAGTGGCCTCAAGTCAAAAGCACAAGAGTTACTCACCCTGATTTCAGAAGACCCTTACCGAAAACCACCACCTTACGAAAATTTAGTAGGCGATCTAGCGGGGGCGTGTTCGCGCCGAATAAATATCCAGTATAGATTGGTATACCAAGTGCTTGAGTCCGACCATACCGTGAAGGTATTGCGCTTATGGAGCCATTACGATTAGTTGGTTTTAGGGATCTATACACGGTCAAAAAAATGAAATTCTAACTTCTGGTACAGTTCTAATAAATGACTTGAACCGCCCTAACAAGTTATTAAATCATTTATCTAATTATTTTTTGAATAACCAAAAATGCGTAAAACCGACAAAAAAATAGACAACCAGATTCGTGAAATTCTCACTGACGTTTGTGAAGCCGCCTTAAAAGAAAACACCGGCTTCCAGTGGTTAACGCATTTGGTTAACTACTCAAGTTTTCCTAAAAGTTTAAAGGTGATTTGTGTCTTTGATACGAACGAAAATCTGAATGATTTTAGCGCGAATGATCGCCATCTTGAGTTAAATGATCTTATTCAGAAGTCGCTTTTCGATGTCGGGGTGAGCATCAATATCTCTCAGGTATCATACGATACCGAAGAGAATTGCAGTCAGGTGCATAATGGCAAATGGACTGATCGATTTGCCCAACAATATCATTGAGTCTCGATCAGCCATTCTTTTTTCTACCAGCTTCTTTTCTATAAGCCTCGTTTCTTCCATAAAAAATACACCGCAGGCAGCACCAACAAGGTCAGCAGTACCGCGCTCATCATGCCGCCGACCATGGGTGCGGCGATGCGACTCATGATTTCTGAGCCCGTACCGGTGCCGTACATCACTGGCAGTAAGCCACCGATAATGGCGGCGGCGGTCATGGCTTTGGGGCGAACCCGTAAGGCTCCACCTTCTAATATAGCGGCTTTGAGATCGTTAATCGTTAACGCTCGGCCTTCTTCTTGCGCAGTGGCCTGATGTTCTTTCCAGCATACGTCTAAGAACACCAGCATGATCACCGACAGTTCTGTCGACACACCTGCCAACGCAATAAAGCCAACGCCCACGGCGACAGAGAAGTTGTAACCGAGCAAATAAAGCAACCAAACCGAGCCGACGAGTGCCAGAGGCAGGGTACCCATAATGATGGCCACTTCGGCGGCGCTGCGAAAGTTGATATACAAAAGAATAATGATAATCGCCAGTGTCAGCGGGATAACATAGGTGAGTTTTTCCTTGGCGCGCAGCATGTATTCGTACTGACCAGACCAGTTCAGCGAATACCCGACAGGTAAGTCTATCTTCTCGGCGACTATTGTCTGTGCTTGCTCGACATAAGATCCTAAATCCACATTTTCAATATCAATATAAGTCCAGCCGTTCAAACGCGCGTTTTCGCTCTTAATCGCAGGCGGGCCATTTTCGATATAGACGTTTGCCACGTCACCTAAAGCGATGCGCTGATTGGAGGGGGTGACGATAGGTAATAACGCTAATGCTTCCGGCGAATCTCGATACTCTTGCGGGTAACGCAAATTGATTGGATAGCGCTCTTGGCCTTCGACACTTTGCGAGACATTCATTCCACCCACGGCGGTGGCCACCACTTGTTGGATGTCGGCAATATTTAGTCCGTAGCGAGCGGCTTGCTGTCGCTGAATATCAACTTTGATATAGCGTCCACCGGCAACGCGTTCGGAATACACCGAGGCCGTGCCGGGTACCTCTTTCAGCACGGTTTCTAATTGGCGTCCGATTTGCTCAATCACCTTAAGATCGGGTCCGGCGACCTTAATGCCGACCGGTGTTTTGATGCCGGTCGCGAGCATGTCGATGCGCGTTTTAATCGGCATGACCCAAGCATTGGTTAAGCCCGGAAATTTCACTAAGCTATCCAGCTCTTTTTT
>JARGOI010000072.1 GCA_029212275.1 Thalassolituus sp. | reverse complement strand
ACAGCATTGGTGCCAGTGGGGCCCATAAACTGCATTTTATGCGGCATATTTTTCGGTTTTAGAATCGTCTCAACAAACTTTTCCATAAAGGTGCGTTTGGCGGTGGTGTGCATGTCTAAGCTGTGAATTACCCCATTGGATTGTAGGTATTTGATAACAGCTTGTGTCATGTGCTCGTTGTTGTGACCAAAATTGAGTACGCCTGCACCAGCAAAGAAGTCGATGTACTCTTTGCCATTTTCGTCGGTTTGTCGGGCGTTATCTGCTTTATCGAATACCACCGGATAAACGCGGCAGTAGGCTCTGATGTCGGATTCTCTAGTTTCAAATATGCTCATTATTGACTCCTCGTCTTTTTGAGTGTGCTTGGGTTGAATGTGTTTGGTTGTGAATTTTCTTATTTTAAATTTGAAAAATGGCCGCCATTAAGGCGGTTTTAAAACGTAAGCTTACTTATAAGCTTGGCGGCAAAGGCGCGCCGACGACTTTGGCAAACAGCGCGGTGACTTTTTCGATTAAACGATCGTTAAAATCGTAATGTGGACTGTGACAGGGAGCTTGATGATCGGGACCATCGTCAGCACCAATCAGGGCGAATGCGCCTGGAATTTCTTGCAGGTAATAACTGAAATCTTCCGACGCCATTATTGGAGTGGGTAATTCCATTTCTAACGCTACATTATCTTCTTTCTGCGCCGCAAAATGCTGGTGCACTTGCTGCCAACAATGGCGCATATTTTGCGCTGGATCGGGGTGATTAATCGTGGCGTTATAGCGCGGCTGGATGTCTACATCGCACTCCACGCCGTAGGTGTGCGCAGTGGTGATGGCGATATCGGTGATCCACTGATTAATTTCATCGCGCGTGACGGTGTCTGGCACCCTAATGCTGCCGCCGATGATCGCTTGCTGGGGAATAACGGTAGAAGCGCTGCGGGCGTCAATG
The DNA here is from genome assembly GCA_029212275.1 of Thalassolituus sp. Classification (GTDB taxonomy): domain Bacteria; phylum Pseudomonadota; class Gammaproteobacteria; order Pseudomonadales; family Oceanobacteraceae; genus Thalassolituus. The sequence goes on along the minus strand of JARGOI010000072.1, from coordinate 8,310 downwards.
GAAGTGACGCTGACCACGGCAGCTTTTTGCGGAGGCAACCGACGGCTGATAATTTGCTGCAATGCCATAGTGATGGCACTGGCTGCGAGCACTGGATCGCGGCATTTTTCTGGTTGGCTGGCGTGTCCGCCGACGCCTTTCACGGTAAGCGTAAAGGTGCCATTACCGCTCATGACGATGCCGTCGGGGCACATCATTTTGCCAAAACCGATGGCGGGCCAATTATGCCAACCATAAATTTGATCGATGCCGTTTAAAGCGCCATCTTCAATCATTTTTTTAGCGCCATGACCGCCTTCTTCGGCAGGCTGAAAAATCAAAGTCACAGGGCCGGGTAATTGATCTTCGCAGTGTTTTAACCAGCGCGCAGCAGCCAGTAAGGTTGCTGTGTGACCATCGTGACCACAGGCATGCATGCAGCCGTCGTGGCTAGATTGATAAGATTTATCGGTTTCTTCGGTAATGGGTAATGCATCAATGTCGCCGCGCAGGGCAATGTGTGGGTGTTGGTTGGGAGCGTTGCGGTTGAGGTATGCGAGAGTTCCGGTTTGGGCACAGGGGACCCAAGGAATGTTTAATTCCGTTAACACACCACGGATTTGTTCAGCTGTACGTAACTCTTGCCAGCTAAGCTCGGGGTGTTTATGTAAATCATGACGAATTGTTTTTGCTTTTTGTATGGTCTCTTGCCAGAAGTCCAACATGATCCTCCCTATGAAGTGCTAGAACACAAAATGTATTCCTTGGCACTTAATTGATGCATTTATCTCGTCTTGGTGCAGTAATCTCGTTGTATTTTTTCATAAAGTGACGAAAGACTGACGCCTTTCGAAATTTAATCTTGCACAATTGTTGTTACGCAAGACTTGTTCCAGTTTTTAAATTCTACAAATTTCATATTCTTTATTTTGAAATTCATTGCAAAGCAAATAGGGAATTTCTATCTTCTATTAGATCGTTAAGATGATTCGCAATGAATTTATAAAATAAATAACTTAAATTACAGACTGCTCATATCAATCACAAACCGATAACGTACGTCGTTGTCTTTCATGCGCACGAAGGCGTTGTTAATTTCTTCCATTTTAATGGTTTCAATTTCTGAAACGACATTATGTTCGCCACAAAAATCGAGCATTTCTTGGGTTTCTTTGATACCACCAATTAATGAACCTGCCAGCGCTTTACGGCCAAAAATCATAGGTGCACCATTAACGGCTTCGAGTGGTTCGATGGCACCGACAAAACACATGGTTTTATTGTATTTTAATAATCCCATGTAAGGATTGACATCATGGCCGACAGGAATGGTATTGAGTAGAAAATCGAATTTGCCCTGCCATTTTTTCATGGCATCTTTATCTGTCGAAATTAATACATCATCTGCACCAAGTTTTTTTGCATCTTCTGCTTTGTTGGTTGACGTGGTAATCATCACGGTGCGTGCACCCATCGCAGACGCTAATTTGATCCCCATGTGACCTAGGCCACCCAAACCAATCACACCAACGGTCATGCCTTTTTTGATGCCGTATTGATGTAATGGAGAAAAGGTGGTGATGCCTGCACACAATAATGGTGCTGCAGCAGCTTTATCTAAATTATCAGGGATACGCAATACAAACTCTTCACGCACAACCACTTGCTTGGAATAACCACCATATGTGCGACCGCCAGCATCTGAAGTTTTGCTGTTATACGTCATGATTGGGCCGCTAAGACAGTGTTGCTCTAAATCCTCTTTGCAGGCTTCGCAGGTTTGACAAGAATCAACCATGCAGCCAACCCCAACGCTGTCGCCTATTTTAAATTTTTTGACGTTTTTACCGACCGCCGTTACTTCGCCAATGATTTCATGTCCTGGGACGACAGGATAAGATGAGTTGCCCCAGTCGTTAGCCACCGCATGGAGGTCGCTATGGCACACCCCACAGAATTGAATAGCAATCTGTACATCGTTGTCGCCGGTATCACGACGCTCAATCGTATGAAGTTCTAGTTTGCCTTTGGCGGATTTTGCGGCGTAGGCTGAAATGGCTGACATTAAATAGCTCCTGTAATGCTTGTGACACCTTGCAATGGTCACATAGCAAATATTAATTATTTTGGAAAACACATAACAAAAATATGATATGAAATATTAGAGGGTAAATATGCAGTTAGTTCCTTCGAACTGGACGAACGGTACCTAGGCTTTGCATTAACTGTAATGATTGGCATTAATTGATGGATAAAAAAAATGAATTGCTGCTAATGTGAACGCTTAGTCGTTTCAGTAATCTATTTTTCACTCAATGGTCTTTGCTTGATGTCAGCTTTTATCTTCGCTAACAGAACAGTAGATGCGCAGATGCATCGGTAAATCCATAAACACTAAATCTATAAGCATTAGATCCATAAATCCATTTTTGGAAGGAAAGATTATGTGGCTGAACACTTCGTGTGACCTTGAATTTAATATTCCCGTGGCAACCCCCTTTGTCTTGATGCTGCGCCCACGCAGTGGCAGTCAACAGTGGATAGCGAAAGAAGAATACGTGTTAACGCCCAGTGTCTCGGCGGTAGAGTTCACTGACTCTTTTGGCAACTTATGCCAGCGCTTAGTCGCGCCACCGGGGTATTTTTCGATTCATACCTCGGTCACGATTGAAACCGCCGATTATTCTGATACGTCTCCCGGTGCGCCTTTTGTTGAAGTACAAAATTTGCCCGATGATACATTGCCGTTTTTACATCCCAGTCGCTACTGTGATTCGGATCGTTTTACCGAGATGGCATCCTCTTTGGTTGTTGGGCATACCCCAGGATATGACCAATGCGAAGCGATCGTTAACTATATTCGTAATGCCATTGAGTATACCCCAGGCCAAGGTCAGCAAATTATTAATGCTTCGGAAGTCAATCAGCAGGGCTTTGGCGTGTGTCGTGACATGGCGCACTTAGGCATTGCTTGCTGTCGAGCGCTGTCTATTCCTGCACGCATGGTGGTAGGGTACTTAGAAGGTCTAGAGCCGATGGATTTGCACGCTTGGTTTGAGGCGTATGTTGGCAATCGCTGGTATACCTTTGATTCAACCCAAACAAGTTATGAAGGCGGGCGTGTAGCCATTGCGTTCGGCCGCGATGCAGCGGATGTTGCTATTTATACCCAGTTTGGCAGTCCGGTAGAGCTGCAAAATATGATTGTGCAAGTTGACCAAATTTCGGCTCCGAATGGGCAAGCTCGCTAAATTAATGAGAATTTTTCACTGGCAAGGAAGCTTCGAGTCGTAGATGCACAAAAATCGCTTTTTTTGTGTGCATTTACGATAGCACGTACCCCGTTTGGTGCGCAGAGTCGCGCAATAAGTCGCTAAAACCCTCTTTTCCTTCAAGTTTTTGTCTTTTACAAAGCAATTGGCTATCTGGCATATATGATGCAAATACAGATTCATGTCGATAGCCAAGGTGGCCATTCGCCACCATTCTAAAGGAACCTTTCATGAAATCTCCTATTTTTGCACGCAATGATCTCAGTGCCTTCTGGGCGCTGTTTGCGGATAATTTAGCCAACTTATTAATTATTTCTGCGGTGTGTCGATATGTGATTGGCATGTCTCCAGAGGTGGTATTTGGACGCATCTTACCGGGCGCAGCGATGTCCATTTTGCTTGGGGTGGTGGTCTATGTTTATCTTGCGCAACGACTGGCCAAAAAAGAAGGCCGCACAGATGTCACCGCCTTGCCCTATGGTATTAGTACGCCAGTCATGTTCGTTTATTTATTTGGTGTTATTGGCCCTATTTACTGGGCCACTGGCGATTCGATGTTGGCTTGGCAAGTAGGGATTGCCGCCGGTGTATTAGGGGGTGCGATTGAATTAATGGGTTCGGTGATTGGCCCTTGGCTTAAGCGAGTGACGCCTCGCGCTGGTATGCTGGGTACTTTAGCGGGTATTGCTTTGGTGTTTATTGCTACCGTCGCAATGGCCAGAATTTATGAAAATCCGATCATTGGTTTTACCGCATTAGCGTTTGTTCTTTGGGGGATGGTGGGCCGTTATAAATTACCCTTTGGTATCCCTGCGGGTTTAATGGCATTGGTTGCCGGTACTGTTATTGGTTTGCTCACCGGTGAAGCGTCATTTAGCTCTGAAGGTATGGGCTTTTATCCTCCTATTCCTTGGATTGGCGACCTATGGATAGGTATTCAGTACATTTTTGATAATCCTGCGATTTTAGCCATTCTTATTCCGGTACAAATTTATAACTTTATCGAAACAATGAATAACGTTGAGTCAGCGGACAGTGTTGGCGACAAATATCCTGTCGGTGTGTGCCAAATCACTGATGGCGTGGGCACTATGATCGGTGGTGTATTCGGTTCGCCATTTCCAACCACAGTATATATTGGTCATCCGGCGTATAAGCGCATGAAAGCGGGTTCTGGCTATGCCTTGGGCGTGGGGATTGTATTCTTTATTGGTGCATTATTTGGCTTAGTGGCTTTCTTGGGTGCATTAATCCCTGAAGCGGCAGTGGCACCTATTTTGGTGTTTGTCGGTATTTCGATCATCGCAACGTCTTTCCGTTCGGTCTCTCCGGCGCACCACATTGCGGTGGCGGTTGCTTTCTTACCGCATGTGTCTGGCATTATTGCAGTGAAATGGGGCTCAGTTTTAAATGCATTACAGAGCATGGGCTTGGAAAAAGTACCAGGATTGCTTGACGATGCCTTTGTGTCGGCGATGCAAACCCAAGGTGCACATGTGATTGGTCAGTCGACGCTTGCGAACGGCGCAATTATTAGTGGCATGTTATGGGGCGCATTTGCCGTATTTTTGATTGATAAGAAAATTCCTCAAGCCTCCTTGGTCGCTTTTATAGCGGCGGTTTTAACCGGCTTCGGCGTGATTCACGACGCCAGCTTGCATTGGTTTAATTTCAGTTCACCTGTTATTTGGGGTTATATTATTTTAGCCGTTTTATTGTTGGTGCTTTCTCGATTCCCGCTGGAGCAAGATGAGGACATCGAACCTCTCTGGGAAGACGGTAAATAAAAATCATCAACAGATTTTGCACAGTTAAATTTTCATTATGAGTGTTTATTAAGGCGCGACTGAATTATTCAGCGGAGCCTTAAAACACTCATTTGCGTAAGGAAGGTCATATGACATCCGAAACATCGGTAAAATTTTTATTAAATGATCGTCCTATCAGTTTGCAGGGTGTCGCGCCGACTTTGTCAGTGTTGCGCTTTTTGCGTGAAGACATACATTTAAACGGAACCAAAGAAGGCTGTGCTGAAGGCGATTGTGGAGCCTGTACTGTCATTGTTGGCGAGCGCAGGGGAAATGATTTACAACTGCGCAGCGTCAATGCCTGCATTCAATTTGTGCCTACCTTGGATGGCAAATTGCTCTACACGGTGGAATATCTCAAGCAAGCGAATGGCGATTTACATCCTGTACAACAAGCCATGGTCGCCTGTCATGGTTCGCAATGCGGTTTTTGTACGCCCGGTTTTGTTATGTCGTTATGGGGTTATTATGTCGATAAAACCCAAACCAGCTCTGCTCAATACTCACCCACCTCGATAAGCGCAGCGCCATCCAAACAGGAGCTCAGCGACGTACTATCGGGAAACTTATGCCGCTGCACAGGATATAAACCGATTATCGAAGCGGGCATGGCGATGTTTGATTTGCCTCCTGTTGAGTTTGATCCAAAAGAAGCATTGTCTAAACTCACCACGGTAGAACGTAACACCAGCTTAAATTACGAGTCTGACGCTGATGCCTTTTATGCACCTAAAACCTTGCAAGAGTTAACCAATTTACGCCGCCTATTTCCTAAGAGTACCATTCTTGCCGGTGGCACCGATGTGGGTTTGTGGGTGAGCAAACAGTTTCGTGAGTTAGGAACAATTCTCTATATTGGTGAAGTGCAAGAATTGAAAGAGATGACGGAAAAAGATGACAGTATTGTTATCGGTGCCGGTGTCTCTTTAACCGATGCCTATCAGACTTTGCAAAAATACTATCCTCAAACTTACGAACTTTGGCAGCGTTTTGCGTCTGTGCCTATTCGCAATGCTGGCACGTTAGGTGGTAATTTAGCCAATGGTTCACCGATTGGTGATTCTGCGCCCTGGCTAATTTCGGTAGGGGCCAAAGTTGTGCTTACAAGCATTGATGGCGAACGCTCGATGCCATTAGAAGACTTGTATTTAGATTATATGAAGCAAGACCGTCGTGACGATGAAGTGCTTGCGGCAATCGAAATTCCAAAACCACAAGCAGACCAGTATTTCCGTACTTGGAAAGTGTGTAAACGCTACGACTCAGATATTTCAGCGGTCTGTGCCGCATTTCAAGTTCGCTTAGAAAACAACATCATCACCGAAGCACGTGTTGCTTTTGGTGGCATGGCGGCGACTTCGAAACGTGCAAGCCAGTGCGAAGCTGCTCTACTGGGGCAGCCTTGGTTAGAAATTACCTTAAATGCTGCCATACTGGCATTAGATAATGATTATTCACCTATGTCGGACATGCGTGCCAGCGCGCAATACCGTTCTTTGGTGGCACGTAATTTATTAAAACGGTTTTATTTAGAAACGCGCCAGCAGCTGCCACTTTCGGCACCACAAACGCGGGTATTTACTCAACTGGAGGTCACCCAATGACGGCTTTCGAAAAAAAACAGGGTGATTTAAACGGCAATGCGTCTATTGAAACAGCGGCTGAGACTTCAATTAAGCACGAGTCTGCGCATCTGCATGTGTCAGGCGAAGCAACCTACATCGATGATATTGGCGAAGTGCAAGGTACCTTACATTGTGCGCTCGGTTTAAGCGGACAAGCACATGCCAAAATTACTAGTATCGATTTGTCGGCGGTAAAATCAGCCCCAGGTGTGGTCGCGGTTCTGACGGCAGCTGATATACCTGGTCTGAATGATTGCGGGCCAATTCTTCATGATGATCCGGTATTGGCCGAAGATATTGTGCAATACATTGGGCAGCCGATTTTTGCAGTCATCGCTGAAACCCGTGATCAAGCCCGCAGGGCTGCACGGATGGGCAATATCGAATACGAAGAATTACCCGCTATTTTGTACCCCCGTGATGCGCATGACGCCAAGTCTTATGTGATTCCACCGATGGCATTAATCCGCGGTGAACCGGATCAAGCGATGCAACAAAGTGAGCATCAATTGTCCGGCAGTTTTGACGTGGGTGGACAAGAGCAATTTTATTTGGAAGGACAGATTTCTTATGTCATTCCAAAAGAAAATGCGGGTTTTCATGTGTATTGCTCCACCCAGCATCCCACCGAAATGCAGCACATTGTTTGTCATTTGTTGAATTTGCGTGCTCACCAAGTCGTGGTAGAAATGCGTCGTATGGGCGGTGGTTTTGGGGGCAAAGAATCCCAGTCGGGTATTTTTTGTGCCATTGCTGCACTAGCTGCTTGGAAATTAAATCGCCCGGTTAAGCTTCGTCCAGACCGTGATGACGACATGATGATTACCGGCAAGCGCCACTGCTTCGCTTACGACTACAATGTGGGTTTTGACAGTAACGGTGTTATTACGGGCGTTGCTGTTGATATGGTGTCTCGTGCTGGTTTTTCTGCCGATTTATCCGGCCCAGTAGCGACCCGAGCCTTATGTCATTTTGATAATGCCTATTTCTTACAAGATGTGAGTATTAAATCCTCTTGTGGCAAAACCAATACCCAAAGTAATACCGCTTTTCGTGGCTTTGGTGGGCCTCAAGGTGCCATCGCTATCGAATATATTTTGGATGATATCGCACGGACATTGAACCTTGATCCGTTGGAAGTGCGGATGAATAATTTTTACGGTAAGCACGATCGTAACGTGACGCCGTATGGCCAACTGGTTGAAGATAACGTGATTCATGAGCTGGTGGCAGAGCTGGTAGAAACTAGTGATTATCGTCAGCGTCGCGCAGCAGTAGCAGAATTTAACAAAGTGAACTCGGTGGTAAAAAAAGGCATTTATTTAACGCCCTGCAAGTTTGGTATCTCGTTTAACGTAAAGCACTTCAACCAAGCCGGTGCGCTGGTGCACGTGTATACCGACGGTTCGGTTCTGGTCAGTCATGGTGGTACCGAAATGGGACAAGGCTTAAATACCAAAGTAGCTCAGGTAGTCGCGCATGAATTGGGCGTGAGCTTTGATAATGTGCGAGCCAGTGCGGCGGATACCAGTAAAGTCGCAAATACCTCGGCAACGGCTGCGTCTACCGGCGCAGATTTAAACGGCAAAGCGGCGCAAAATGCAGCGATGCAGATTCGTGTGCGCT
>JARGOI010000071.1 GCA_029212275.1 Thalassolituus sp. | reverse complement strand
GTTTCGGGTAAAACCTTGTCGCAACATTGGGCCGAACAAGAAGCCCAAGCATTGCCTTATAATGTTGTCAGTTTGGCGGTCTGTCCCGAAGATCGAGCCTTACTCCATCAGCGAATTGCAGTGCGCTTTCAGCAAATGATCGACCAAGGTCTAGTTGACGAGGTTCGTGCCTTGTATGAGCGTGGAGACCTGTCGATAATGCTGCCTTCCATGCGCTGTGTTGGCTATCGTCAGGTTTGGGAGTATTTAATTGGTAAATATTCTTACGAAGAAATGGTAGAGCGCGGTATTATTGCCACACGGCAATTGGCTAAGCGTCAAATTACTTGGTTGCGTAGCTGGCCGGATGTGCATTGGCTTAACAGTGAAGATCCAAATTTATTTGCGCACACCTTGAAAATATTGGCTACCAGCGCCATATTGTAAGCATGAACTAAGTCGCTGTTTATTAGTCAGAGACATGGTCCGCGTTTACACCCGTTGAAAAGTTGTAAATGGCATTAGGCGCAAACGTGACCGACGCCCTTATTATTTAGTCATTTAATTGTGGATGACAAAGACCATATGGAGAAGAACATGTCAAAAGGGCACTCACTACAAGACCCTTACTTAAACCAGTTGCGCAAAGAGCGCATACCGGTATCTATTTTTTTGGTCAACGGCATTAAGTTGCAAGGCCAAATCGAATCCTTTGATCAGTTCGTTATTCTGCTTAAGAATACCGTGTCGCAAATGGTATACAAACACGCAATATCTACCGTGGTACCGTCGCGCAACGTTCGTATTCCTGCTGCTGACGAGACTGCCGACGAAGAGTAAAATCATTGTTCTTTGAACGCCCAGACAGCGGTGGTGAAATCGCTGTTCTTGTACATGTTGATTTTCCGGAAGGACATAATCGCGAAGATTTAAACGAATTTCGCGAATTGGTTATTTCTGCAGGTGCCGATCCAGTCGGTTTGGTCACCACTAAGCGTCCCACACCCGACGTAAAAACGTTTGTTGGTAAAGGTAAGGTCGAAGAAGTTGCCGACTTAGTGCGCTTGCATAAAGCTGAGTTGGTGATTTTTAATCACTCTCTTAGTCCCAGTCAAGAACGTAACGTAGAGCGAATTCTGCAATGTCGTGTTCTCGATAGAACCGGTTTGATCCTTGATATCTTTGCGCAGCGAGCGCGTACTCACGAAGGTAAGTTGCAAGTTGAACTTGCGCAATTGCAGTTTCAATCGACTCGACTGATCCGTGGTTGGACTCACTTAGAACGTCAAAAAGGCGGTATTGGTATGCGCGGGCCGGGTGAAACTCAGCTCGAGACCGACCGTCGTCTATTGCGTGTACGCGTTAGTACCATCAACGCACGGCTAGAAAAAGTGCGCGCTCAACGAGATCAGAGTCGTCGTTCTCGTCAACGCTCCGACGTCTCGACTGTGACCATTGTGGGTTACACCAACGCTGGTAAGTCGACACTTTTTAATGCGCTAACCGAGGCTACTGTGTTTGCCGCGGATCAATTGTTCGCAACGCTTGATCCGACCTTGCGCCGTCTCAATGTGGATGATATTGGCGAAGTTGTGTTGGCGGACACCGTAGGTTTTATTCGTCATTTGCCGCATAAACTAGTCGAAGCGTTTCGTGCGACACTGCAAGAAGCTGCCGAAGCTCAACTACTCTTGCACGTTATTGACGCTGCCTCACTCGAACGCGACGACAATATTAAACAAGTAGAATTGGTGTTGGAAGAAATCGGTGCCATGCAGGGGCCGCAATTACGTGTTTATAATAAGATTGATCTATTATCCCAAGGGGTCGCACGCTTAGATCGCGATGAGGAAGGGAAACCCAAAGCAGTTTGGCTATCGGCTCGGGACGAATCTGGGTTTGATTTGCTCAAACAAGCGATTGCGGAACTGCTGAGTGAAGAAATGTTCGAACAGCAGATTACTTTATCTGCGAAAGATTCTCGTCTGCGTTCAATTCTTTACGAAGCAGGGGCAGTAAGATCGGAAGAATTTACCGATAATGGCGACTCATTATTAGACCTGCGTTTGCAATTGCATGATTTTCGTCGTGTGTTATCAAAAGCTGGAGTCGCAGAGCAACGCTTTATTCACCAAGTACCTGATCATTGGCTTTGATCAAAACGTCGAGGATAGAATAGAGTTTACATAGAGTTTTAATGTCATTGATGATCTCAATCCATCAATGGTAAGTACCTAGAGCGACGTGATAATGGAAGTTTCAGCAAGCGATATCACAAAGCACAGTGGTGTGTGGCCCTGAAACCGTTATCATGATGAATAACTAATCAAATAGACGTGCTTAACGACCAAGCATACCTTACTGGAGTGCAATATGGCCTGGAACGAGCCTGGCGGCAAAGGCAACCCCAAAGATCCTTGGGGCAACAATAACAACCACGATAATAACCGTGGTAACAAAGGTGGCGGTAATAATCAGCCACCCGACTTAGATGAAGTGATTCGTAAGTTGACCGATAAACTGAACAGCCTTTTTGGTGGCGGTAAAGGCAACAGAGGCGGCTCATCCGATAATAACCAAGGCGGTGGAGCGATCTTAATTATCGCTTTGATTGTCGGTGCCGTTTTTTTAGGGATGAATGCTGTATACACCATCGATGAAAGCGAACGCGGTGTGGTACTAAGAACTGGTAAATTTGAGCGATTGGAATTGCCTGGTCTGCAACTGAAAATTCCGGTTATCGAAACAGTAACCATCGTCAACTCTACTGAGTTACGTACCATTAAAGTTAGCGAAACCATGCTGACCAAAGACAATAACATTGTCGATGTAATGCTGGATGTGCAATACACCGTTCCCGATCCGGTGTCGTTTGCCTTGCGCCTAGAAAATCCAGAAGCAACGTTGATCTCCGCGACCGAAAGTGCGCTGCGTCACGAAGTGGGCTCTATGGCGATGGACGCTATTTTAACCAGTGGCCGTGTCACGCTGGCCAACGAACTGGTGATTCGTCTGCAAAATTATCTCGATAGCTATGAGTCGGGCATCTCTGTTCGTAACGTCAACGTTGCTGAAAGTCGTCCACCGGCAGCCGTTAAGGATGCCTTTGATGACGTTGAACGTGCGCGTCAAGACAAAGAGCGTTTTGTGAACGATGCAGAAGCTTACGCAAACTCGGTGGTGCCAGAAGCACGTGGTCGTGCACAGCGTCAATTCGAAGAAGCCAGCGCTTATAAAGAAAAAGTGATTGCTCGGGCGCAAGGTGAAGCGGAACGTTTTACCAAGCTCTTAACCGAGTACAACAAGGCGCCAGAAGTAACCCGTGAGCGTCTTTATATTGATGCCATCAGTGCGGTCTATGCTAACACCAGTAAGGTATTGCTGGATGCAGAAGGCGGCAACAACATGATGTATTTACCTTTGGATAAGTTGGTTCAACCAGTTCAAGCAGCCGCGTCAAAATCAGGTATGTCGACGTCCGACATTTCTCGTTTGACCGATCAAGTTGTTAATGAATTGCGTACTCGCCAAACATCCACCAGTGTTAGAAGGGAGGGGCGTTAATGTCTCCTAAAGCGTTTGTAGGGTCCATTATTCTGGCAGTAGTGTTACTCATTGCTAGCCAGTCTATTGTGATCGTAAAAGAAACCGAACGAGCAATTAAATTGCAGTTTGGTGAAGTCGTGTCTGCGGACATCGAGCCAGGTTTAAGTTGGAAAATTCCATTTATCCAAAACATTAAGCGCTTTGATGGCCGTATTTTGACCTTGGATATTGAGCCTTCGCGTTTCTTAACTTCTGGTAAGAAATTCGTGATTGTTGATTCGTATGCCAAATGGCGCATCAAAGACGTTCGTTCATACTATCAAGCGTCTCTTGGTGATCGTAATCGTGCCGCAGCGTCTTTGGGTAACTTGCTGAACAAAGGACTGCGTGACGAGATTGCCGCACGGACATTACATGAAGTGGTTTCGGGTGAACGTGATCAGCTGATGACGCAACTCACTGCCGCTCTTAATGAAGAAGCACAGTTAGGTTTGGGTATTGAAGTAATTGATGTTCGTGTAAAAGCCATCGATTTACCGAAAGAACTAAGCCAATCCGTTTATGAGCGTATGTCGGCAGAACGTGGCCAAGAAGCGCGTCAGATTCGAGCTCAAGGTAAAGAGCTTGCAGAGGGCGTTGAAGCCGATGCCGATCGTCAAAAGACGGTTATCGAAGCCGAAGCTTACCGCGATGCAGAACGCATTAAAGGTGAAGGTGATGCCGAAGCTGCAAGAATATATGCTAGCGCATTCAACAAAGATTCCGAGTTTTATGCCTTCACTCGGAGCCTGAAAGCCTATACCGATACCTTTGGCAGTAACGATATGTTGTTGTTGAAGCCGGATAGCGATTTCTTCCGCTACATGAACGACGCAAACGGAAAATAGTCTACTTAGCGACGGCCAAATCACGTTAACCGTGTTTTTTGGCCGAGAGCTTTGATAGAATCCCTCAACCGGGCCGACCGCCCGGTTTTTTTGTGCGAATTTACTGGTAATCAGCCATTCATAATGGCTCTCAGATAGCCGCGCAAAAAAATGACAATATAGAGTTTGAGGACCCCCCATTCTTCTGGGAAGGTTAATCACCGCTTTATCCGCTTAAAAACTGAAGGCTAGATCATGACAACTGCTGACCGTTGGCTTCTGCCAGATGGTATCGACGAAGTGCTGCCCCCCCAAGCTCAGCACACCGAGCAATTGCGCCGTCGACTGCTCGATACACTCGACCACTGTGGCTATGACATTGTCATTCCACCGGTATTGGAGTATCTGGAATCTTTGTTGACCGGCACTGGCAAAGACTTAGACTTACGCACATTCAAAGTGACCGATCACTTGTCTGGACGCATGATGGGCCTGAGTGCCGATACCACTCCACAAGTTGCACGTATCGATGCGCATAGCCTTGCACCAGAAGGCATTAGCCGTTTGTGTTACTGCCGTACGGTATTTCATACTCGTCCAGCCACCTTATTGGCCAGTCGCACCCCAGTGCAAATTGGCGCTGAGCTGTATGGTGAAGCTGGCGTAAATGCCGACGTCGAAATCATCAGCGTGATGTTGAACCTGTTAGACGATGCCGGTTTAACCAAACTGCATATCGATTTGGGCAACGTCGGTGTGTTTGCTGCGTTAGCAGAAGAAGCCGGACTGAATAGCGAGCAGCAAACCGAACTGTTTGCCCTGCTGAAAGTAAAATGCGCCAGCGATACGCGCGCTTGGGTAGCGCAGCAATTGAGCGATACGCGCTTAGTTGAGGCATTTTCGTTACTCGCAGATCTACAAGGTACACCAGAAGCATTGGCTAGCTCATTGCGCCGCATGCGTGAACTCGTGCCTGCGACTGCACATGAACTTGATCATTTAGAAACAGTTACCAATCATATTGGTGCTCGTTTCCCGAACGTTTCGATCACTTGCGACCTCACCGAGTTGCGTGGTTACGATTACCATACCGGACTCGTTTTCGCAGCTTATGTTCCCGGTTTTGGTGACGCGGTGATGCAAGGTGGACGTTACGACGAAACCGGCGCAGTATTTGGACGTGCGCGTCCAGCCACTGGCTTCAGCGGCGACCTGAAAGTGTTAGCGCGCTTGGGGCAAGTAAAATCTACTGCTAAGAACGTCATTTCGGCACCGCAATCGGATGATCCACAATTGTGGCAGAAAATTAATCAACTGCGCGCTCAAGGTCAGCGCGTGGTGATGCAATTAAATGGAGACGCGATCGAATGCGATCAGCGTCTAGAATTTTCAAACGACCAGTGGCAATTGGTTACAGCGTAAATACAGGGTAATGATACCGTCATGGGCAAATGTGTAGTTGTTTTAGGCACCCAATGGGGTGACGAAGGTAAAGGTAAAATTGTTGACTTACTCACCGAGAAAGCCGCGGCTGTAGTACGCTTTCAAGGCGGACATAATGCCGGCCATACGTTGGTAATTAACGGCGAAAAAACCGCATTACACCTAATCCCTTCCGGTATTTTACGTGCCGGTGTGACCTGTATTATTGGCAATGGTGTCGTGCTTGCTCCCGATGCTTTGTTGAAAGAAGTTCGTGCCCTAGAAGACCGTGGCGTGCCGGTGATGGATCGTTTGCGTATTTCCCATGCTTGTCCTTTGATTCTGCCTTATCATGCCGCCTTAGATCAGGCGCGTGAAATAAAACGCGGTAACGACAAGATTGGCACAACGGGTCGTGGTATTGGACCTTCTTATGAAGATAAAGTCAGCCGTCGAGGTTTGCGTGTGGGTGATTTATATCAGCCAGAGTTTGCTGATAAATTGAAAGACGTGATGGAATATCACAACTTCTCATTAAAGAACTATTACCAAGTCGACGAAGTCAGTTACGAAGCAACTCTGGCGTCTTGTATGGACTGGGCAGAACAAATAAAAGACATCGTGGTCGATGCCGTGGATCTTGTTCACAGCGTGCGTGAAAGTGGCGGCGACATCATGTTTGAAGGCGCTCAAGGAACGTTGCTCGATATTGATCACGGTACCTATCCATTCGTTACCTCGTCCAATACTACCGCTGGCGGTGTGGCGACAGGCTCTGGTGTGGGTCCTTTGTACCTAGACCAAATACTGGGTATCACTAAAGCCTACACTACACGCGTTGGTTCTGGTCCGTTCCCAACTGAACTGTTTGATGACGTCGGTAAACATCTTGCGGTTGTCGGTAAAGAAAAAGGCACAACAACAGGACGTGATCGTCGTTGTGGTTGGTTTGATGCCATGCTGGTAAAACATGCTATTCGTGTAAACTCGATCAATACTATCTGTTTAACTAAGCTTGATGTGTTGGATGGCTTAGAGACTATCAAGGTCTGTGTGGGTTATCAGGATGAGCAAGGCAACGCTTTGAAAGTCCCCGCCAGTGCCGACCAGTTTTGCAAGTTGACCCCGGTATATAAAGAACTTCCTGGTTGGACCGAATCAACGGTAGGCGCTAAAACGTTGGAAGATCTTCCAGAAAATGCGCGTCAATATATTCGCTTTATCGAAGAAGCCATTAGCGCGCCAATCGATATTATTTCGACAGGGCCCGATCGCGTCGAAACCATCGTGTTACGTCACAGCTTCGATATTTAGTGACTGCTAGGGCACTTACAAACCCGCCATTTGGCGGGTTTTTCGTTATAGGTCTTTCAAACTCATCGATTTTTAAAGAATATGTAAGTTAGGCATGGTCATTGCTCTATCCCACATGTTGGCAAAGAAACGTCAATAAGTTACCAGTCATTTCGACATAAGCTTTTATAGAGGGTGAACGCGTATGCTAGATCTTTATGATTATCCCGTGGTAATTGAGCTACCGGTATTGTGGGGCGAGATGGATGTATTTCAACATGTGAATAACGTGGCGTATTTTCGATATTTTGAAAGTGTACGCGTGAAATATTATGAGACCGTCCAATTTCAAAATGTACTGGATGGTTACAGTAAAGGTCCAGTGCTTGCTGAAATAAAATCGCAATTTCTCGCGCAATTAAAATATCCTGACACCATCAGTGTAGGCATTAAAACCATCAAAATGGGTGCCAGCAGTTTATTGCAAGAGTACGGCGTATGGAGTCACGAAACATCGCGATTGGTCGCAAAAGGCGAAAGTAAGATGGTGTTTTATGATTTCACCAGCGGACGTCCTTGTGCCATGCCAAAAGCACTAAGAGATAATATTCTTAAACTTGAACCTTATCTTGTCAAAGAGAAAACGATCACCTCTTTTCGTCAATGATTATGCTGAGATAGCATTTACCCATCATAAAGAAGGCTGCGATGAACAAAATATTTTGATTAGGCGAACGTTCCGCCTAATCATTTTTTTATTAAAGTCTTAATTTTGGTGATTATTTCTTTAATAAAATATCGTAAAGATCTTTACGACGATCCTTTTTGTTTCGCACAGAACCTTCGTTATGTAATATTTTTAGCTTATCCATGTCTAGGTCTGAGAATAGCAACATCTCGGTATTGGCCGTTGCTTCCGACAAAATAGCATCGTGTGGGAACGGGAAATCGGAGGGTGTTAATACCGCCGATTGCGCGTACTGCACGTCTAAGCTTTCGACTTGGGGCAAGTTGCCTACGCTACCAGCGATAACCACATAACATTCATTTTCGATGGCACGCGCTTGGGCGCAATGACGAACACGCAGATAACTGTTTTTTGTATCAGTCCAGAAGGGTACGAATAAAATCTCCATATCCTGATCGGCCAGAATGCGAGACAATTCTGGAAATTCAACGTCATAACAAATCAAAATACCCACACGTCCGGCATCGGTATCAAATACTTTTAATTCATTGCCACCACGAATTACCCAATCATTTTTTTCGTGCGGGGTAATATGAATTTTGCGTTGTTCGTCTACTTGGCCACTGCGATGGCACAAATACGACACGTTATAAATCACACCGTCTTCTTGCAGCGGCATAGAACCAGTAATGATATTGGCATTGTATTCCACTGCCATGCGCGACATCTGATCACGAATTTCGTCGGTAAAACCCGCTAAAAAGCGCACCGCTTCCGTTTGTGTTTTGGGACCCAATCCCATCAATGGTGCATTAAAAAATTCTGGAAAAACAATAAAATCACATTGGTAATCGGAAATAGTATCGACAAAATACTCGACTTGCTGCAGCAGCTCTTCTAACGATTGTACGACGCGCATTTGCCATTGCACTGCACCCACGCGGACCGTTGTTTTACGAAATTCTAAAACCGTGTCGGTAGGTTCATATAGAATGTTGCTCCATTCTAATAGCGTAGCGTATCCCACTGACTGCTGATCTTCTGGCAAATATTTTTTCAGTAATCGACGAACTTGAAAGTCGTTCGCTAATTGAAAGCTCAGGATTGGATCATAAATTTCTCGGCTATCAACTTTATGGATAAATTCCGCCGGTGTCATTTCGTCACTGTAGGTGTGATAACTTGGAATACGGCCGCCCGCTAAAATGGCTTGAAAGTTGTACTGACGGCACAGTTCCTTGCGCGCGTCGTATAAACGACGACCAATACGCATGCCGCGATGCGATTTTTTAATCACCACATCCAAGCCATAGAGTGCATCACCTTCGGGATTACTGCTCACCACATCGTTGCTGTCGACAATGTCTTCGTAAGTATGTGGGTTAGAGAAGCGCTTATAATCTACCTGTAAAGACAAGGCTAGGCCGACCAATTGGTTGCCATCAATCACCCCAATCTGACCTTCTGGAAAACTTAAAATAAGCCCTTGAATGGTGTGTTCTGGCCAAGCACCACCCAGTTCTGGATAAGCTTCATCCATCAATGCTTTGATGTCTGGATACTGATCCATGGTTAAAT
>JARGOI010000070.1 GCA_029212275.1 Thalassolituus sp. | reverse complement strand
TACATATCGTCAAAAGCACGACGATTACCCGATTTTTCACGACCTAAAACGATTAGACGCTCGATTGATACAGCAAGACCAATAACCATGATGATTGCAATGGGGTACATAAATGGGCCGCCGTCTTGCAAAAAGCGAATGATTGTTTCCATCTAGATTTTCCTCGGGATAGTTATAATTGTTAAACTTTGGGTGCTAATACACCACATGGATGATAGAATTTAAACATTAAAAGCGGTTAATAAAAACCTAAGTTTAGTCTATTTCTAAGACTTCTTTTAGAGTGGTAATGTGATCTTCTTTTTCTACATAGCGTTTACTGTAGCGCATTTCGCGCTGCAAGCTATTACGACTGATGGGAGTTAACCAGTGTTTATTAAACGAACTGATCGGCTCTAATAAACGCCCAGTACCTTCGGGCGGCTGCCAGGCGTTAATGAAAAAAACCAATGGAAATTCACTATTCCCTTCAATCGTCATCCCCTGCAACTGAACAACATCGTCCTCGGCGTTCACTAGCAAAGAGATTGCTGCAAATAATAAAAAAATATATTTCATTAATTTATGCCCTCGTCGCCTTCAAGATAGCCATCTGACTCACTTGAATCATCAAAAGGATACATGCCTTGATTACTTAAAGGCGCCATACTATCTTCTTTAGCAGGTATGTTAGCCGCCGCATCATCACGCGGCTGAATACGATTAGAATCATTATCAACAGGCCATGGAGTACTGTCTAAGTCTTGCTCATCAAATTCTGCTGGCGCTTCTATATCAACGTCGGAATTGGTATCCATCTCGATAGACTGCAAACCATTCTCAAGTATTGCCCCATCATCTAACCCAACACCTTGGGGTGCTGAATCATCGTTAATCATTATCGTGCTTTGAGACTGATCTTGCTCAGTGTCTTCGCCAACACCCTCAGCCATGCTTTCATCAGCAACATCCCCAGCATCAACTTGACCCGTCACCACGGAAACAGGGATCGTTTCGATCGGCAATGACTGATACCAGAGATCAATATCTTCGCCATCAGCTTCATCTTGCTCAGTGCGTAAGGCTAAGTCAGCAATCCAAATATTCAGGGTGTCGACATCGTCCATTAAACGACGCGCCTTACGATACTGAGTTAGTGCAGATTCTAAGTTGTTGCGATATAAGTCATATAGAATACCTAAATTATAATAATTTGAGGCGTCTTTAGGTGCGCACTCGATGGCAGCGAGATACGTTGATTCGGCCTCATCAAAACGGCCTAAATCCCGCATAACGACACCACGAAAGTTAAGTGCTGGACAGAAGTTTTGATTAATTGCTAAAGCATTATCTAAAAATTCCGCGGCAACAACTGTGTCGCCGAGTTGGTAATTAAGTACCGCAATATTAGTCAATACACCAGGATATCCCGGATAATTCTCATTCATTAATTGCCAATGTTCTAACGCCGCTGAATTATCGCCTTGTTCCATTAATTCTAGACCCGTTGCAAAACGGTCTTTATAACCTTCGGGCAGGGGTGGTGCCGGAATTAATTCTCCATTAGGCCCAATAATGTATGCGCCATCATCAACCGAAGGACCGGTCGCGCACCCAGTCATAATGGCAATCAATAACATCAACAGCAGCGATTTTAATTTCATGCTTGCATTCATAAACCGTCGATAAACGATGAATAGATTAGCGGATCTTAGAAACATAATTCACCGTTTTTTCTGGTTTGTCGTACTGTCCAGGCATCAACTCAGCCATTGATTTAAAACTCTTTTTAACCCACTCGTCATAAATATTGTCGTAGGTTCTGGCGACATTCGTTTGATGAATTTGAATCGCTGCTTCTTCCAAAGGAAACGCTTGATCCTCTAGCAAAAACTGATATTCCTCCGCAGCAAGTTCATCTAAACCTTCTGGTCGCTCAGAATCTAACAGTGCTCGACTGAACTGTGCGTACATTTCACCGATGTGATACGTCGATGGTGTCGTAAACTCTAACACCTCTAAATCAAGGGCTTGTGTGTATTGAGTTAAAGCACCTTGCATGGCATTGTTTTTAGCAACGATACTGTCGGATAAGGGCAAGGTAATTGCGATGCTCTCGTAATTGACTCGATCAAATTCAGCTAATTCAAAAGAGGCATTAGCAGCCAAAAACCTAGATCGCTCGGTTGCTTGTTCGCCAGCGCCATTATTCAGATCAATCACACGCTGTAACCAGACACGACGCTCAGATTCGTTGCCTTGCTTTGCATATAACTCATCTAAGCGAAAGTGTGCTTCGACCGCTGGATCAAAGGGGGTTGAGTAACTTTCTGCATATCGTGTGTAGCTAACAATTGCTTGATCAATATTTTCGGCTTTGGCGAAATATTCTGCCGATTGAAATAACGCAACGCGTTTTTCTTCTTCATCGGTCGAATTTGCAACGATGCCTTGCAACTCAATTGCCGCCTGCTCGAAATCTTCTTGTCCTTCGTAAACAACAATAAGCTTGTCAGGAATATCAGCCGCTAATTCACTATCAGGATAATTTTCACGGAAATTCAGTAATACTGTTTTTGCCTGATCCAGCTCGTTATTGTTCATTAATAAGGTCGCAGCATCGTATTCCGCATTAATCCGTAATGGACTTTCAGGAACCACGTCAGCAATACGTAGCCATTGACTGACTGCTGCTTGCGGATCTGTTTCTGCGATCGATTCACCTTGTTTATAAATAGATGCGGCAACTTTCTCTCTTAGTTCTTTGCGCTGTGCATCATCAAGATTTTCGTATTCGGAAGCCCTTAATAATGCATCTTCAGCCTCGGCAAACTCATTCAATTCAAAGGCAGAATGACCTTGTACCAAAGCCGCACCGTAAGCATATCTTGGTTCTAATTCGACACCGGTTTGTTGCGCCAAGCGTGAGGTCGATAATGCTTGCTCATAATATTCATCAGCCAAAAGTGTTTCTGCGGTGTTAACTAGAACCGTGCCTTTGCGCGGATCGTTTGGAAACTCTAGGACAAAACGTTGGGCGCTGGCGACATTAAGTTGTCTCCATCGTAATGCCTCAACTGGATCCGTTGGCATGTATTTACTGTAAGCAATTAAAGCCGCATAACCCGCTTCAGCCGCTTTTTCATGAAACGGATATTGATAGGCAACGATTTCGTAGTTGTTTCTCGCTTCGTCGTAATTTTCAAGTTCGAAATTTAACTCAGCCAGTAAAAATTGAGCTTCGACCGCATCAGGAGCTTTTGGAAAGTTACGAATGTATTCTTGATACCAAGAAGACGCTTCGTTCATTGCCGCTTCTTTTTCTTGTGCATTGGTCGCTAACTGCCCAATACCATGGTAATAATTTGCTAAGTCTAGAATATATTCAGACAAGGCGACTGTGATTAAACTGCGCGGCTCTTCTCCATGAGTGTTCCAGTAATCACTACCTACCCCATATTTAACAATGAAAATTTTCTTATGATCACGTTCAAGATCTGGATAGCCTGCATCCTCATAGCCAGCAATCACACGACGATAAAATAAGGGGGCTTTATCATCATCTGGATACTGCTTAGTAAATTCCAGCAAGGATGAAGCCGAGTCGGTATAGTATTTTTTATCAAAATAGTAATTAGATAATTCAGCGTACAAACGATATTCATAATAGCGATTGCCATTTTCAGCATAAAAACGTGATATATCCGTCCAATCACCGATGTAGTCAAACATAACAGCCATAATACGCAGTGAATCACTTAGAATTTCTGCCTCGGCGTCCCTAGCGGATTCCAGCGCAACTTCGTTAGGAAAATGTTCATCAATGACTTCCGTAAACGCTGACAAGCTTTGTTCGTAACGTTCTTGCTTAAATATACTCCAGCCACGAAGGTACTGAGCGTCTAAATAATAGGGCTCACCTTTATCAGCATTACCTATAACTTCGCTAAAGCTTTTTTCTGCACCTTCGTAATCTCCGGTTGAGAATAACAAACGACCTAAGCGAAATTGTGTTTCTTGATAAAGTTTCGACCCAGGATAATTGGCAACCAGACCTTGTAAAGCAACGATACTGGCGTCAATATTGCCAGTCATTTGATTTGCTTTCGCTAACTGATAATAAATCATGTCGTTATCAGAACGGTTAGGATATTGCTCGAGAAGGGTTTCGTAGTCTTTGATCGACGCAGCGGCTAATTCTAGATCTTCGGCTAAAATTTGATCGTCCGCGGCAATACCTTGCTCTTCGCGAATCTCATCCCACTGTAATTTCAAACCTGCCAAGCGATGGTTTACGCGAACTCTGAGCTCGGGATCCTCACTTGTTTTTAGATACTCTTGGTATAAACGAATCACCTCAGCATGATTCACCTCAAGGTCTTGAGGCGGTGCTTTACGAATGTTTAAACTACCGATATCGGACAAATCATAATCGTCCACGGATTTAAAAATACTGCAACCTGTTATGAAGCCCATCAACACAAAAACAGAAAGTAAGCGAATCATTATTTCGCCTCCTTTTCAGTTTCTGATAATTGTTTTTGTAGAGCATCATCATAAATTCGAGCAATCGATAACTGAGTTTGTCCTAAATACACTCGGAAGCGTTCGGACAAGGCGCCCAAATAATCTCTGGTTATATAAACTAGATCACGCGATTGCTTTTCTTCTGTGTCAGAAATCAAACCTAATAGACGTTGATACTTTTCACGTAATTCAGTGACCCGTTCAGGGAACCCTTCCCAACTGCTATCAGCCCACTCCAGTGAAGTTTTTGTGTTTTCTAGCTGCACAAACAATGTATCTACTTCTGAACGTAGCACCATATTGTTTTTTGTCGTATTCCATTCGCGCTGTGGTTGTTTCATATAGATATCCCACAACTGGACGCCACGCACTCTGCGCCAGCGCTCAATGTAAGGCACTAAATCGCGCGTAGGAGTAGCCACTTTACGCAAGAAATTTATATAACCGACCACATTTTGTAAGTTATCAATATTTGCTTTTTCTGCATCGGTAGCATAGGCAAAAATATTTTCATCTTCATCATAAAGTCGTTGCTGTATACCTAAAGATTGTTTAATTATTTCATATTGACGCGCTTGATAGGCGTCAATTTTTTCCTCGCCATTAAGCCCCTGCAAGTAGCTTTGACGTTCTACTAAAATATTCGACCATGATTCCAAGTCTTGTAATACACCACTGACTTGATCTTTCATTTTTTTCAAATCGTGCAAGCGTTCTAAATTGTTGTAAAACTCATCACTAGAAATTAATGCTTGTGCAACTTGGCTTAACTTAGCATCGGGCATGTCTGATAACGACTGACGACCCCAACCCCAATCTTCCATAGCATTCTCATTTTCCCATTGATCAATCCAGAGGCGAATCTCATTTTCATCCATTAATAGTTCGGTTTCATTGACCATGCTTTTCAACATGGTTTCAGCATTTTGATAGCCAACTAAAGATTCACTGATGGCATCAAAACGTTCAAGTGTTCTGGGAATCGTCAGAAAAGATTCAATAACATCTGGATTATAAGGATCGTATAATTTTTGTAATATTCGCCAGGGCTGTATGGCTTTTTCCAAACGTTGTTCCGCCACCAAGTTCCATCCGTAATGAAGTAATGCAGGAGCGGAAAATGGAGATGTCAGACTTATTTTTTGAAAGTAAGAAGACGCTAAAGAATTTTTCTCAAGTTCGCTGGCATATATCCCTGCGTTCAATAAAGCGCGATCGCGAACGGCACGACCTTCTTCTGTTTTTGGACTGAAATATTCAATATTCTCAATCATCGCCTCGATTTCAGCACTTTTATAACCAGTATCGATCATTGCAATTAAAGTATTGTAACGGGCATAGGTTGTCCAAATATTGTCATCAAACATTTGATCTAAATATTCAAACGTTGCTTTGATGCGATATTGAGAGGCAATACTACTGACTAAAATATAGCGTAATTCGTGTTCATTTTGTCGGCTTAACTGGGGGCGAGCAATCAAGGCGTTGCGAGCACTTAACTCTGCTCGTTCATATTGTCCTACCATAAAAAGTCGCTGCGCCAACAAAAACCATGAGTCACCAGAAGCTGACGCGCCTTTGCGAGCAATACGATAAAAAACCAGCTCGGCATCGTTCACCAAACCTAAAGATAATAAGGTAGCAGCACGAATAACTTCGGCCTCGGCTTCGGTTTCCGTGTACTCACCCTTCAGGGTTTGCCATTTATCTAAATAATATAAGGTGCGGTAATAATCGCCGCTGATATAGCTGTAATAAAAATTACCACGCAGCAAACGAAATTCTTCGTCATTAGCTACCCCAATTTGGTCTAAATCCAGACCAAGATCATCATCATCGGGAATAGATTCATCCGCTACAGAAAGGTGAGGAAAGGCAAAACAAGCTGCCCAAATTCCTACCAGAATTAGAAAAAGTCGCATGCTATTACCAATAATTGAGTTCAATCCTAGCCATCTGTTGCTCTTCTCGATCCACAATAGATAACTCGGTGATTAATGGCTTACTGGTTTTAGTTACTTGTTCACTAGCAATCAGTTCACGACCCTGACCTAAATGATCAACTCCACGAACCACTGCTCTCACTTCATGCTTTCCTGGCGAAAGATTCATGTCGCCCAATGGCTGAACGGCGCCCATTCGTAATGCTTTTACTTGGCGTTCGGTGTAGAGGTGTCTAACTTTCACTTCGCCATCAATAAGCAATTCGACCGACAGAGGTTCAAAAAACTTTCCATTATTAAGTGATACGTTGAACGCAGCACGGGTAGTAGCCGGGCTGAGCAATTCTCTTTCTAATTCATATAAGTCTTTATTTAATTCAAGCACTGCATCTTTCACACGAGTGATATCTTGATCGATGGCCGCTCCTTCAGCAAACGAAAAACAGGGAAATGCTAGGATTAAAGCAATTAGGTATTTCATAGTTACTCCACAGTCTCATCACCACGACCCGCGCTTATCCAGCGCATGAAGACAGTCTCAGTTTCTTTATAAATAGAATTTAAATTTCCGGTAATTAAATGCTCTAACTTCCCGTCACGGCCGATCAGCATAATTGAAGGACGGGTTTCAAATAACCATGCGTCTGGCCACTTCGCGTCATACTTCAATACTGGAATCAACAGATTTGGTGGCACATCATCCTTATAGGGAGTCCAGACCACCCAAGCTTTGGCGCCATCAATTTCCATACTTTTCGCCAGTTGCTGATAATCATGAAGCAACTCGGAACAGTTATCACAACGGCCCAACCAAATCAGCATTAGATAAGAGCCACGAACTTCCTCTAAACGCTGGGCATAGCCATTAACGGCAGGCAATATAAGGTCGGGTACTTGATCCCCAGGTTTCAAACTAATATCGGCATGTGCAAATGTGGCGATAACAGCTAGAACCAAAAACCGAGCGAGATATCCCACTGCATTCCCCTATTCTGACCAATCGATTCGAGATTATCATCGGCAATCATAAATTGACGAACGCCTAGCGCTGTCCAATATTTGGGTGCTTGCAATTGCAATGACACACCGCCACTGGTGTAACGACCACCATTGCCATAAGTCGTTTGTTCACCAACCGCCAGTTCACCCGCCAAAGTTAATGCCATGGCACGTTCACCATAGATACTCACCGTACCTTGTAACACTGAGTAGCCTAAACCTAAAGCATAACGGGTGACGCCATCATTGCTGCTTGATGAGGTATTTGCGGTAGCATCCATACCTTTAGACTCGCTTAACGCAAACTCACCTAAGGCATACCATTTCTCGGTAGCGAAATAGCGTCCAGTAAACATCACGCCTAATCCAGATTCACTATTCTCGGATAAGGTATTAGTCAACCCTATGCCTAGCATGCCATGTTTGGCATAGGTACTCTGAAAGTCTGCTAGGCCGTTGGTACGCATTTTTACATTTTTTAATTCAACTTCTGCCAAAGCTACAGACACTGGCAAACAGGTCATCAACGCGGCAGCAGTTAAGTTGCGAAAGAGAATATTTTTTGTCGTTGTTTTCATATTTTTATCGTCCAAACAAGCGCCAAATGTGTGCGCTGGTTGAAATCATTGAATCCATTATCTACGGCCATCAAAGAATTGATGCGTGTTGCCAACTCAAATGTGGGGGCAATTTTCCAAGAGGCTTCAAGACCTAAACTAATTGATGGGAATAGCCCATCATTGTCGCTACTCCATTTATCACTGCCGCTGCCTTCATAAACAAACCCCGCGCCTGCCAACCAGTTAACGGACAAGACATCGGTAAATTCAGTGAATTGTTGCTTTAATCCAAGATGAAATGAAGACCAATCATTATTTCCAGACGGTGAGCGTAATAACATGGCCCAAACATCAGAATTGCGCCAAGGACGTCCATATTCAGCACCAAAAACACTGTCTGTTCCTGCAATAAAACTGATTGAGTTGGAACCCGTATGAGTGTCATTGATCAACTTCCACAGTTCATCTCGAGGAAGGGTATCCAACTTGTAAAGTTCGCTTGCCTTAATCCACCCCTGATTACGCTCGTCTGTCATCAAGTACCACTCGAGACGTCTTTCCAAGGCCCGCAAAGGACGCTCTGATGGTACTTCTAATGTAATCGGATAAGCCAATCCGGGGCCACTGCGAAGTTGGATATAATCCAAACTAGCAAAACTTGGAGCTGATAATAACAATGTGCACAAAAACACCAACATTCCAATAATGAGGGATATGTTCACTTGGATGTAGTATTGATACACAATCTGTCTCGGTAAAAAATTCATTGGAGGAATCATTAACTCTCATTGTTCTGGTTAGGAATTTTTGTTGTCATGACCAACGTGAGAACACATTATTTTCGATGTTATTTGCTCAATAGTGCCATAGCGTCTTGCAATCCGTTGAGCGTCATACTAAACATCCGATCTTCTACGAGAGTTCGTATTGCTCCTAAAGAACCACCACTGCCCCAATGCTCTTCAGGTGCCGGATTAAGCCAAACTAGCTTGTTGAAATGGCTCGTCATTCGTTCAATCCAAACGGCGCCGGGCTCTTCATTCCAGTGTTCAACACTGCCACCCGAGTGCGTGACTTCATAGGGCGCCATCATAGCATCCCCTACAAAAATTACTCGATAGTCAGCACTGTATTTACGTAATATTTCAAGAGTTTCGGTACGCTCATTCATGCGCCGCACATTATTCTTCCAAACGGATTCATACAAGCAATTATGAAAGTAGAATGTTTCCAGATGCTTGAACTCGCTTTTCGCTGCAGAGAATAGCTCTTCACACACACGAACGTGGGGGTCCATAGATCCGCCAACGTCTAAAAATAACAGTATCTTAACCGCATTGTGTCGTTCAGGTCGCATGTGAATGTCCAACATGCCGGCATTTTTAGCGGTATGACTGATAGTACCGTTTAAGTCGAGTTGATCCGCTGCACCTTGGCGAGCAAAACGACGTAAACGGCGCAAAGCGACTTTAATATTGCGCGTTCCGAGCTGCACGTTATCATCTAA
>JARGOI010000069.1 GCA_029212275.1 Thalassolituus sp. | reverse complement strand
TTAATCAGCTTCGCCCCTGTCTTCAGCTCAACGCATTGGTGCCCCATATGGCACCAACCATGTCTAAGTTTACCCGAGAAGACGTTACCCGAGCATTAACACAGCGCCTAGACGAGCTAGAACTCAGCTCACATTTATTGGGGTTTGGCTAAACTCTTTCCCTCTCTTCATTCATAAGAATTTCACTCAGCAGCAGACTCAATCAGCAGTAATAAATGATGCGTGGCGCCATCAAGCGGCACACGTACGCCTTTATCAGACAAATCCGTATCCGTTAGGTCAACGTCATCCAGAACCGCGCGAATTGTTTTAACAACATGTGCGTCTGTTTGTTCGGTCAGGTCTGTTTTTTCATTTACCGATTTTTCGACCAATGCTTGCTGTACAACAACCGTGTAATGAGTTTTTTCGATATGGATCGTCGCCTCATACCCCGGCCAAGATGCAGGGATACAGGGCTTAATAATCAATACCTTGCCCTCCCGTTGTATTCCCAAAATGCCTTCCATGCCCGCTCGGTACATCCATCCTGCCGCGCCGGTATACCATGTCCAGCCGCCGCGTCCAACGTGCGGAGCAACAGAATAGACATCGGCGGCCACCACATAAGGCTCCACTTTATAACGCTTTGCCCCAGCGCGATCACGGGCATGATTGATCGGGTTAAGCAGCTGAAATAGGTCATGCGCTTTTTCGGCTTGGCCCAGCTTACTGTAGGCCAACATCGCCCACATGGCGGCATGACTGTACTGACCGCCGTTTTCACGCAAACCGGGTGGATAATCTTTGATGTAACCGGGATCATGAGTGGTTTTATCGAAAGGCGGGGTAAACAGTAAGGCCAGTTGCTGTTCGGGCTTAATTAACCATTCTTCGACGGCTTGCATGGCCTTGGCCGAACGTTCAGGATTTGCTCCTGCCAATACCGCCCACGATTGCGCAATCGAGTCGATGCGACACTCGTCGCTGTTTTTTGAGCCCAACCAAGTGCCATCGTCAAAACTTGCTCGACGATACCATTCGCCATCCCACGCACAGTCTTCGATTGACTGCTTCACAGCTGCGGCATGAGTGACCCAGCGCTCTCTTCTCTCTGTTTTTTGGCGGTGCTCGGTTTCTTGGCGGTGCTCGGTTTCTTGGCGATGCTCTATTAGTGGTGAAAATAAATCAATGGTGCGAATTAATAACCAACCCAACCACACACTTTCGCCATGGCCATCTTGCCCAACACGATTCATACCGTCGTTCCAATCGCCGGTGCCCATAAGCGGCAAACCTTGCGCGCCGGTCAGATCTAAACATTGGTCGAGCGCGCGGGCGCAATGTTCAAATAAGGTCGCCGATTCGTCCGACTGTACTGGCTGAAAAAATGCATCATGCTGATCGCCACTGAGTACTGGCCCCTCAATGAAGGGCACTTGCTCATCGAGTATTGAGGTATCGCCCGACGTTTGAATATAGGTGGCCGTAGCAAATACCAACCACACGCGATCATCAGAAATTCGGGTTCGCACGCCCTGTCCTGTATGCGGCAGCCACCAATGTTGTACGTCGCCTTCGGCAAATTGACGTCCTGCCGCACGCAAAATATGTTGGCGGGTAATATCTGGGCGACGGAATGTTAGTGACATTCCGTCTTGTAATTGGTCTCTAAAACCATACGCCCCACTCGCTTGATAAAACGCTGAACGCGCCCAAATTCGACAAGCAACGGTCTGATACAGTAACCAGCCATTGAGCATAATATCCATTGCTCGGTCTGGTGTTTTGACTTGCACCGCACCTAACAACTCCTCCCAATGCTGAGTGACCTCGGCCAATACAACATCAAGATCCAATTGTCGATAGCGACGTATTAATGCACGCGCTTTGGTCGACGACAGACACTGGCCCATCAACATCACGACTTCCGTCGATTCACCCGCCTCTAACTCAATGACGCATTGCTGCACGGTGCAAGGATCATGACCCGCGCCCAAGGTGCCTGATAAGGCAACGGAGGTGGTCAGCGCGGCAGGTGCATCGGCACCGCCATTGCGCCCCAAAAATTCCGTGCGATCAGTCGTCCATGCCGATTGCTGACCTGCCATGTCGGCAAAAGCCATGCGATTGGGAAACGCCACACTCCATTGATTAGAGATTAAAATCGCGTTGGTATCGGCATCCAATTTGGTGGAAATAAAAGGGCCGGTAGCCCCCCGCGAAGTGCCCAGCACCCATTCTATGTAGGCCGTCACAGAAAGCTTGCGCTTGCGTCCACTTTGATTGACCAGTGTTAGGCGCGAGATTTTAATGGGGTCAGCCAGCGGTACGAATTGCACCAGTGTGAGCGCCATACCGTTGGTTTGATGTTCAAAGCGGCTATAACCACGTCCGTGATGAGCAATATAAGGCCCACTGTCTGCTCGCACATGACCGAAAGCATCACTGCGAACTGGTTGTGCAGTTGGACAAAAAATTTCCAACGTTTCTTCATCGCGTACGTACACTGCTTCGCCAACTGGATTTGATACCGGATCGTTACTCCAGGGCGTTAATTGATTTTCACGACTGCTTTCCGCCCAGGTGTAGCCACTGCCTTCGGCCGCGACATGAAAACCAAAAGAAGGATTGGCAATGACATTAATCCACGGTGCCGGTGTCGATTTGCCATGCTCTAGAATAACGCTATATTCACGTCCGTCCTTACCAAAACCGCCGATGCCATTGAAAAACTCCAAACGGTCTTTGAGTGCAACTTCAGTAGGTTTAAAGGGCTTCATTCTCTCGGCAAGCATTTTTCGGGGAAGCGCATGCGGTTGACGATTCCAAGACGGCACATCCGACAAACGAGCGATGTGCTTGGCAATCGATCCACGTCGCGCAATCAGCACCACCCTAGCAACAGCTTTGATGAGATCTCTGGCATCGGTCGTCATCAGATCGGCGCGCAAGGTATACACCGAGCCTTTCACTTGCTCGCCGTTATATTCATCCGGCAAACGTGGCCGTGATTGACTGCTACGGACCGCGGTATCAATAGCAATTTGCAAATCTTGTAAATACGAACAAGCATGCTCGTTGATAATGACCAAATCCACCGCAAGGCGTTTCATGCGCCAATATTCATGGGCTCGCAGTAACTGTTTCACCTGTTCAATATCTTCGATATCGTCAATGCGCATTAACACAATGGGTAAATCACCCGAGATCGAATGCGACCACAATGCCGATTGACAGGCAAGGCCGCGATCGATGGCTTCTGCAGGCGCACGGAAACGAGGGTCAGCATAGATGATCGGAGACGCAAGCCGCTGAAAGTTCGCCGCTTCGCCAGAATCGATATTTAGATGTCGCAATTGCACTTGCGCTTGCGTCCAAGCCAATGTTTTGGCTCGCTCAAACGCACTGCGATCGTGATGTCTGTCGATCAAGTCCAGCAATGCTTCTCTTGAATCGGCCACCACCATCCAAAAAGCCACCCGCGCAATGCCGCCAGCAGGAACATTGACCCGATAGCGCTGTGAAAAGATAGGATCGAGTACTGTGCCAACGGTATTGGACAGGTCGACGCTCGCATACTCTCTGCCGGGAATATTGAGATGCGTCGCGTCGCGCATCGATTCGGATTTATCGCCGCTGCGATCCGCATTCCCTGTCCAGCCATGTTTAAATGCAGCTGCCGTGGCAATGGTATTACCTCGTCCAATAAATAAAGCTCGATCCGTTTCATACTGAGGATCGGCGGTGATATCGCCTTCAACAACGGCAAAGTGGGCAACCCATACGGCCGCTTCATTCGCGGCTCGTTTACGTCGAGTAGCCACTAAAGCACCATATTCTGGAATATATTCTGTTTGCACAAACATCTTAGAAAACGCTGGATGGGCGTTATCGTTAGCCGCCGTGGTAAGCACCAGTTCGATATACGAAGTAAATTCGATTTCACGGGCTTTGCGCCCATTATTGGTTATCGACATGCGTCTGACTTCGCCGTCATCTTCACCGGACACGACCACTTCCATCGTGGTGGTTAAGTATTCGTCATGACGCACAAATTCGGCGTGATCTTCTTCAAAAACACCGTCTGGATAATGTCTTTCGCCATCCAAAGGCTGAACACCACTTGACCACAATCTACCTGTCGTAATGTCGCGCAGAAAGATAAAACTGCCATACGGGTCTGCGGAGGTGTCTTCTTGCCAACGCGTAATGGCAATGTCGCGCCAGCGGCTGTAACCCGCGCTACTGGCGGTCATCATCACCGCATATCGACCATTCGATAATAAATGCGTCACCGGTGTGCCATCGGCCATCGCATTTAAGCGTCTTACCGTGGTCGTTTCGTTAATGTTATTAGGTGCTGATACTTTTACTTCTTCAGCACGCGGATGGCTGACCAACACATTTCTGGGCATACGTTCCTGCAACAAGAGCTCGCAGGCTTGAATCATCGGTTCTTGATGGAAACGGCGTCTTACCTGCCCTTCATGCAAGGTGTTGGCAATCGAAACAATGGTCATGCCCTGATGATGCGCCATAAAACTGCGTACTATTGCCACCTGCGCGTCGGCGGGCAAACGCGCAGCAGTAAAATCTAACGCCTCATAAAATCCGAAACGGCCGCACGCGCCCATTGACGCCAACAGGTTATAATTCTTAACCGCCGCCTGTGGATCAATCATCGCCGCAAGGCCCGTGGCATAAGGTGCAATGACTCGATTTTCCGCCAGTCCACGCTTCAATCCCAAACCAGGCACGCCAAAGTTTGAATATTGATAAGTAAATTCGATGTCGCGCGCGTTGTACGCCGATTCAGAAACACCCCATGGGATCGATAAATCTTGACCATACTGCTGTTGCCGTTGCACCACCATTCGATTGGTTTGTTCCAGCAAACTGCCCGTCGGGGCGCGCATGACTAAGGAGGGCATCAGATATTCAAACATTGATCCTGACCAAGAAATCAGTGCCGAACCGTTGCTAATAGGCGTAGCGGCACGGCCAAGACCAAACCAGTGGCGCGTTGGCACATCCCCTTTGGCAATGGCAAATAAACTGGCCAAGCGCGCTTCCGACGCCAATAAATCGTAGCAACTCGAGTCGAGACAATTTTCAGAAAGTGAAAAACCGATCGATAACAGCTTTTTCTCTGGATCAATCAAAAAAGCAAAATCCATTGCCAACGCCATCTCTCTTGCTGTTTTGGCTAACGCTAATAATCGACCTTGCACCAATTGTGGCGCACTTTGCAGTACTTCTTGATCGCGTTGCTGTTCTAGCAAGCGCGTACGAATGGCTTCTATCCAAAAAATCACATCCGAGAAATAGTCATGTTGCAGTTGGCTGACCGGACTTTCCAATGTACTGGGAGATAACTCTTGGACAATCCGAGCCGCTTTTTCGGTTAACCGTATCAGTATCGGCAACAAGGTATCTATGCTTTGCTGGCTCGATATACGTTCTGTAATATCATCCAAAATGACCAACAATGGATGACCCTTGTTGTACCCAGGGTGTGTATTTTCAATGGCAATAGGACTGACACTACCCTCTGCAGCAACCTTGATATTTCCAGACTTGGTATTGTTACGCTGGGTATTATTAATAGTGGCATGACTGACATGATCCAGCGCCTCACGCGCCAAACTGATGTTGTCTAGCACCCCCGCACGCACGTCTCGAATTAGCGAAGTCTCACGCCAGTTAAATGGAGTATTTCGCCATTCATCACAGGTATTCGCCAGCGCAATTAAGTGACCAGCAAAGTTGCCGCTATCAACCGAAGAAATATACTCGGGCATTAACGAATGCAGCGTTTCTGTTCCGTACCAGTTGAAGAAATGTCCGTTATATTTGGGCAGTAATTCTAACGTCGCAAAGGTGGCTTCTAAGCGTTCGATGGTTGCCTGCAAACCCACCCAGCCAAAATCATGGGCAGACGCCGTCGAAAGTAAATACAAGCCAATATTCGTGGGAGAGGTTCGACGTGCTACGACCGGCTCCGGCGTTTCTTGAAAGTTATCCGGTGGCAACATGTGATCGGCAGGCGTAACGAAGGTTTCAAAGAAACGCCAAGTTCGACGGGCGGTGAGTCTTAAGGTAATCGCATCGATATCCAGCTCATTCATTTTATGCACAAACGGCGAACGACTAACGTGCAGTGCCAGCAACGGAGCTAACGACCAAAGGACTAAGAATGGCACAATCAAAAACCACACGGCGGGATTCATGGCGATGGCGAAAATGCTCACCGCTATCCCAAGTAGCGTTCCTGCTAACATGATGCGATAAAAACCTTGAACCTTAAGGCGTGGCATGGCATTGCTTTTCGCCGCCGTGGTCCATTCTAAATAATGCTCGTGTGTTATCCACAGTCGCACCAGAGTGCGACCTATGGCATCCAGCGTGCGCCAGCATTGATCCGGAAGGAACGCGACCGCTAAAAATACCTGATTCGACGCCAACCAAAGATCGCCCAACCATAAACGCAGATGGTGACGAGCATTGATGTCGGTGTGATGTGGAATCATCGAAAACAGACAGGGAATAAACGCTGGAATAATGATGGTCGCCAATAACAAACTGATGGTAAACATGGCCATTGACGGCGATAATAACCAACACAACACCAGTGCCAGCAGCGTCATCGGGGCAACCAAAGAGCGCCTGAGATTATCGATCATTTTCCAACGCCCTAAGCGTGGAATGCCGTTTTTACGTGCAGGCTTTGCGAATACCCACGGCAGTAATTGCCAATCGCCACGGGTCCAGCGATGTTGGCGTTTGGCGGCAACGTCGTAGCGCGCCGGAAATTCTTCCACGACTTCGACATCGGACACCAGTCCAGCACGAGCGAAAATCCCCTCGAATAAATCATGGCTCAACATGGTGTTGTCGGCCACGCGATTGGCCATCGCCGCCTCAAACATATCGACGTCGTAAATGCCTTTACCGGTAAATGAACCTTCGCCAAAAAGATCTTGATAGACATCAGAAATAGCGGAGGCGTAAGGATCTATGCCACCCGGTGCAGAGAAAATACGTTGGAAAATTGAGCCTTCCGAACCCACCGACAAGGACGGCGTAACGCGTGGCTGCAGAATGCCATAGCCGGCAACAATGCGTTGTTTGATGGGATCAAAACAAGGGCGATTGAGTGGATGCGCCATTTTACCAATAAGACGCAGCGCTGATTCCCGCGGTAAGCGCGTATCGGCATCGAGGGTAATTACATAACGTACATCGCTTGGAACGCAAATAGGTTGACCGTTGACAGCGACGTAAGAAGTATCTTGTGCGCCGCGCAGTAGTCGATTTAATTCGTGCAGTTTGCCGCGTTTGCGCTCCCACCCCATCCATAGATTTTCGTTGGCATTGTAGAGTCTGCGTCGATGCAACAATAGAAAACGCTTACCACTGGGACCGGCGGGATAGCGTGCATTTAATCGTTCGATTTCACTGGCGGCCAAGCTTAATAACACGGCGTCGCTGTGCAACTCTTCTTGTTGAGCATCCATGCCATCGGTTAAAAGGGCAAAACTTACATTGCCATCAAGGCCACTCAAGTAATGGACTTCCAAGCGCTCAATTTGCTCTAATAAATCGGTCTCGCTGGTGAGCAAGGTTGGCACGGCAATTAAGGTTCTAAGCGACTTGGGCACACCATTTTTTAACTCAAGTCCGGGCAAGGTGACCGCACCAAAGCGCCACGTCACCAATCGATGAACCACCGCGGAAGCGACCTCGGTTGCTGGAACAAAGCCAACCGCAAACAACAAAAGCCAGCCGTTAAATGACAGTGTCGATGCACTTGGGAAAAATATTGCCAACGCTAAATACGCCAATGCGATGAGGGCAATGGAACCTACATAGCCGCTGACACCTAAACGAATATGCAGACGGCTCAATTTTAGTCGCCAAGGCGCATGAAACTGAACGGATTGCTCGAAACGATGGCGTCCCTGATCAATTAAGTAGTAACCAACATCGCTTATACGATTTGTTTCTGTGTCACGATATCGAGCTTGTTCCATAATAAATTTTGACGATAGATAGGATTCTGGTAGTTGCTGAGATTCGGATGCAGAAGCGTTGCTTGCCGTATTTTGCAACGGATCGTTTACGTCAGCGACCACGCCTTGATGCGCAAAACTGATCACGCGTTTTGCTATATCAACTTCGGAATATTGTGTGCCTCGCGCAATTTGCTCGATCGCACTGCGATATAAATTACGCGTCGGAAAATCCATCGCAATAAACATCGGATCGACACGTAATTCGGTATCCACAAGACTGACTTTTTCAAACAGCTCTGACCAGTCAATATCGGAAATTAAATGCATACTGGTAATGACGTTACGGATACTGACGTTAGAGGCACCTTGACGTTGTTGCGCATGTTGCACCACTTCCTCTACCGACAATCCTTGCGCTTTCAGCCGAAGCGATAGCCATTCGAGGGCCGGTGTGGTTTTAGGATCTTGATCGCGCAAACGTTTCGCCAGTTGTGCAGAAAATGCCTCCGTCAGTGGCTGTGACGAACGTGACGATATGTCTTCTTGCAACGCAGAATGTGAACAACCCGCAATTAATAATTTATCTGTTAGTTGATTGGCATCCGCACGCTCTGCCCTACCCACCGCAATTTGATCCGCTAAGCGACGTAAATTCTCAATCAACACAATACGCAGGGTAATGGCTAACGCCCATAATTCACCAATGGTAAGGGCTTGTACCGTTTGATAGGCATTGATAAATCGAATCAGTATTTCAGGATCAAAGTGGCTGTCGGTATGTGCCACAAAGGCCCAAGCGATGCCAAAAACTCGGGGGTAGCCGGCCAAAGGGCCTTCAGCTAATTTTGGTAATTGACGATAAAAACCGACCGGAAGATCGTCCCTGACCTCGCGAATTTGCTCTTCCACTAAGTGATAATTGTCTAGTAACCATTCGGCTGCTGGCACCACTTTACGACCGGCTTCTAACTCTGCTGCACTGTCACGATAAAGCCCAAGCAAAGCGATAGAATTCTGATCAACGCGTTTATGCAGAGGCAGTACATGAGGAATATTTACTGATACTTTTTGCGCCTTAGCTAAACTAATAGCATGACTTTCTAATCGCTCTAAACCAAATAACTCTTCACGAACTGGTGCTTTATTTTTCCAAAGTATTTGAGACGAATGTTGTTTAAATAGAAAAGAAATAGCAGTTAGCATAGTCACCCAAAACTCATAGAAAGAAAAATTAGATTGAGGGATGGATAATCCAGCACTCAAAAAATAAGAAAAAATCGTCAAAATGGAATTATTCTTAAACCTAAAAAATTTGCTTTTTTAGGATAAAATACAGAGAAGTTGTCCGTCTGTACGCTAGCGAACATAGAGTTACAGACTGGACTCGATATGCAGTAAAAAAGGTATTGAAGGATGAAAAATAACGTGCGTTTAGCGTTGCCTAAGAAGCAATTAATGAGTATTAATTAATCAGTAGTGATGAAAAAGTAGAAATAAATAACGCGGATTCAACTCCGAAGTGCATCACATCAGCAGTAGAGAAAGGAGTTAGCT
>JARGOI010000068.1:2554-9558 GCA_029212275.1 Thalassolituus sp. | reverse complement strand
AGTACCGACAATTCGGGACGCGTTAAGCCTTTATTATCAGCACGGCGCGTTTGCAAGGCTTCTTCGTCTGGAAGAAATTCTAGCTTACGATTTAATTTACCGGCTACTTCATATTCGCGCATTAAACGAACATATTCTTCAAAGCGAGAACGGCATTCCCGATACGCTAACGCAATGGCTTGGGTTTGATTGTAATTGTTGGCCAACACCAGCTCACCTACGGCATCGGTTTGTGCCATAAATATTTCGTTGCGCTGTTTACGGGTTAAGTCGCCATTGTCCATCACTTCGTTCAACATAATTTTGATGTTAACTTCGTGATCTGAGCAATCAACGCCGCCGGCGTTATCAATAAAGTCGGTATACGAAGCACCACCGTTAAGACCATATTCAATTCGGCCCAATTGCGTGACACCTAAGTTACCACCTTCGCCGATCACTTTGGCGCGTACTTCTTTACCGTTGATTCGTAACGCGTCATTGGCTTTATCACCAACGTTGGCATGGGTCTCGGTGGACGATTTGATGTAAGTACCAATACCGCCGTTCCAAATTAAATCCACTTTCGACTTCAAAATTTTCTTAATCAGTTCGTTAGGCGCTAAAAAGTCATCAGTAATGTCGAAGCGCTTTTTCATGGGCGCTGTGATACCAATTTTTTTCGCCGAACGTAAGAAAATACCGCCGCCTTCTGAAATCAATTCTTGGTTGTAATCACTCCAGCTAGAGCGCGGTAATTCGAACAGGCGCTTGCGCTCAGGAAAGCTCTTGGCAGAATCAGGCGTAGGATCAATAAAGATATGCATATGGTTGAACGCTGCCACCAAACAAATATGTTCGGACAGCAACAGACCATTACCAAACACGTCCCCCGCCATATCGCCAATACCCACCACCGTAAAATCGGTGTCTTGGATATTTAATTCGCGCTCGCGGAAATGGCGCTGTACGGATACCCAACCACCACGCGCAGTAATACCCATTTTCTTGTGGTCATAACCAATAGAACCGCCAGAGGCGAAACCATCGCCCATCCAGAAACCGCGTTTAACCGCAATTTCGTTGGCAATATCAGAGAAAGTCGCAGTGCCTTTATCGGCGGCAACGACTAAATAGGGATCGTCATTATCATGACGTATCACATTTTCTGGAGGCACCACGGCGCCTTCGACTAAGTTATCGGTAATATCCAATAGGGCGCTGATGAAGGTTTGATAGCAGGCAATCCCTTCTGCCATAAAGGCATCGCGACCACCGTCTTTAGGCAAGCGTTTTGCCACAAAACCGCCCTTCGCACCCACTGGCACAATGACCGCATTTTTAACTTGCTGGGCTTTTACCAAACCCAATACTTCGGTACGGAAATCGTCAAATCGATCGGACCAACGCAAGCCACCACGGGCTACTCGTCCACCGCGTAGATGCACACCTTCAACGCGTGGCGAATAAACAAAGATTTCAAACATGGGACGTGGCAAAGGCATATCCGAAATTTCGGCAGGAAGAAACTTAAAGGATAAGTAACTTTTATCATTGCCATGTTCATCACACTGATAATAATTGGTACGCAGCGTCGCACTGATCAATTCAATGTAGCGACGAATGGTGCGATCTTCGTTTAATTGTTCAACGCCATCCAGTGCTTCAATCAGTTGCTGTTCGCACAGTTTATACGCCGCATCACGCGCTTCGTTGGAAGGTTCAAATAAATCAAACCGCAAATGGAAGAGTTCGACCAGCTGTGCGCTTAACGGAATATAACGACTGAGGGTATCGGCGATGTAGCTTTCCGAAATTCCAAAACGCAGCTGCTTCATATAACGCGCGTAGGCACGCAACAATGCGATGTCTTTCCAGCCTAATTTAGCGCCTAACACCAAGCGATTAAACGAATCGCTTTCGGCTTTGTTACTCCAAATGGCACTGAATGCTTCTTGAAATATTTGTTTCACTTCGCCAATGCTGATTTTATCCGACAAGGTGTAGCGCAGAGTGAAGTTATGAATCCAAATGCGTTTGCCGTTAGAACAAACAATTTCATAAGGATGCTCTCCTAATACGCGTAAACCAAAGTTTTCGAGCACTGGAATGACGTCAGACAACGGAAGAATGTCATCAAGGTTGAAGAGCTTGAAGTGCAAATGATCATCATCTTCTTCTAGCTCGCGGTAAAAGCTCATGGCCAACTCGCCAGGCTCTGCCGCAATCAGATCTTCCATATGCTGAATGTCCGACACCGCAGTACGGGCCGAGAAATCTTCTCGATAGCCCGCTGGAAAAGCGTCACGGTAAATTAAATACTGTTCATTACCTTGTTCTTCACCCACTTGTTCAACCAACGCACCATGCAAATCATCGCTCCAAGAGCGCACGACTTGACGAATTTTTTTAGAAATCACTTCTTCATCGTAATCCACAGGATGATCGGGATTCATACGAATCATAAAGTGGGTACGTGCCAGCACAGATTCAGAAAAATGGGTATTAAATTCGATATCTAGCGGATTAAATTCTTTCTGTAAAATGCTCTCCATTTTATAGCGTAATTCGGTGTTATAAATGTCGCGCGGCGTATAAGCCAAGCAGGAAATAAACTTACTGTAAGAATCTTTGCGCAGAAATACATGGGTTTGGCGACGCTCTTGAATATTCACAATACTCACAGCGGTGCTATACAGTTGATCGGCGTTCGATTGGAACAATTCATCGCGAGGATAAATTTCTAAAATACGATTCAATTCTTTATGGTTGTGACTGCCTGGGGTAAATCCAGCCGTGTTTCTCACTGATTCTAATTTACGACGTACAATAGGAATATTATTGGGCGTTTCGACATACACAATTGAGGTAAACAACCCCATAAAGCGCTTTCCACCAATAACGTTACCTTTACTATCAAATTCTTTTACTACTACGTAATCTGGATATGCGGGACGATGAATGCGGCTTCTGTTACCCGATTTCATAAAACTGACGGGGTCGGAACTGGTAATAAATTCCTGAATTTGTATTTCTAGGTCGACCAGTCGCAAACTGTCTTGCGAGGCATGATGATGGCGGAAATAGCCCAAATCTTTGTCCGTATCGCGTACCACACAAGCATCATCTTTTGTACCTTCAAGACGAAATTCGTCGTAGCCCAAAAAGGTAAAGTGGTTATTCGCAAGCCACGCCATGAAATCGCTGGCTTCTACTAATTTTTCACTGGTTTCAGATTTCGTAGACTGCTTCAGCAATGCTTTAGAAGACTCGGTAGCCAGCTGTGTCATGGCCTTAAAATCGCCCACACAAGCAGCGACTTCTTGCATTATATTGGCTAGCTCACCGGACAATTCATTCAACTCTTTAGGGTCTGAATGATGATCGACTTCGATATAAATAATGGCTTCTGGTTTTTTATCTTTGCCCGGGGTTGTCCAATCAACCGATGTATCAAATTTGCCCTGCTTGGTACGTTTAGCATGAATTACACAGTAATGAATTGCATGCAAAGACATATGCCTTACGTTAAGTTGCATACGCACAGAATCAATCAAAAATGGCATATCATCGAAGGCTAATTCAACTACGGTATGATTTGAACGCCAGCCATGATTTTCGTGATCGGGATTAAATACGCGCGCACTCGCTTCCCCCGGCTTCCGTTGCTGGATAAACTGCCAGCATGATAACGCCGCACCATAAAGATCCTCGACCGAGCGCGCCAACACTTCCTCTTGCGGTGCACCGGAATAATATAAATTGGCAAAGGTTTTCAATTGCGTGGCGGCGTCTGCCTGATTGCGCTGGTCGATGAGGGTATGAAGTGCTGTGAGCATGGCCTTGTCTCTTTTTTAGTCTAGGTGTTATGTAACGTTATGTTTTGCTGAGGGCTTTCTTGTGTGACTTAAGCAAGCCCTTGTGTAATCCTTGTTACAGCTTAGCTCAATATTTGAAAATTCCTTAAGTGAGATGACGATTACTCTAAGGTTCTCTGTAGGACACATATCACTGCTAAGGTTCATTGCTATTTATTAAAAAGGAAGGATTATTCCAGTCTGACCGTCGTCAAGACTGACGCTCCTTTACTCATTCCGCAGATTCTTTGATGATTCCCTAGTGTTTCTTCATTGACCCGAATGACGAAGTCTCTAAAATCACAACAGCAAAATACTCAAAACGATTTAGCATTCAATACGACAAATGATTCAACTGATGGACAGACAGGCGCATTATGACCAGCGAACACGATGGATTTGATCGTTTAAGAACTACCCTTAAAGCCCGCATTATCGGCCAACCTATATTGGTCGAACGATTACTGCTAACACTTTTGGCAGACGGCCACCTATTAGTAGAAGGCGCACCTGGTTTAGCCAAAACCAAAGCCATTAATGAATTGGCTGAACGTATTGAAGGTGACTTCAAGCGGGTACAGTTCACGCCGGATTTGTTACCGGGTGACATTACCGGCACCGACATCTATCGTCCGCAAACACAAAGCTTTGATTTTCAGCCGGGGCCAATTTTCCATCAGTTAATTTTGGCGGACGAAATTAACCGAGCTCCGGCCAAAGTACAGAGCGCCTTATTAGAGGCCATGGCAGAGCGCCAAGTCACTGTCGGTGGCACCACCCGTGCTTTGCCCGAGATTTTTATGGTGATGGCAACGCAAAACCCCATCGAGCAAGAAGGTACATACCCCTTACCCGAAGCCCAGCTTGATCGATTTTTAATGCACGTGAAAATCGGTTATCCCGACGCGACTTCCGAACAGGCAATTCTTCGTTTGGCTCGCGGCGAAGCAATGATCCAGACCAAGCAAGAAGAAATAAGACTGACCCAAAAAGAAATTTTAAATGCGCGTCAGCAAGTATTAGCTTTGCATATGAGTGATGCGGTAGAACAATATCTCGTGCAACTCATTATGGCGACAAGACGCCCAGAAGCTTATGGCGAAGATCTGGTTAAGTGGATTGAATTTGGCGCCAGTCCGCGAGGTACGATCGCCCTTGATCGTTGTGCCCGTGCCCATGCATGGTTAGAAGGACGCGATTACGTCAGTCCTGATGATGTTCGTGCCGTCGCCCACGATGTCTTACGCCATCGTATTTTATTGAGCTTCGAGGCGGAAGCTAACGGTGTTAATGCCGACCATGTTATTGATCAATTATTGCAACGAGTGCCTGTAGCATAATGGTTCGACCTGAGTTTAGTCATGGCATTCACATTCATGCCGAAAAACTTGCCGGTTTGCGCGTACTCGCGCCATTGCTGCCATTGCACAAACAAAAGAAAATTTTGCACGGTCAGTCAGGTGGTCATATTTCGCGCCTGCGTGGCCGCGGCATCGATTTCTCTGAAGTTCGTGAGTATCAGGCGGGAGATGACATTCGCTCGATGGATTGGCGTGTTACCGCGCGCACTGGCGAAGCACATATCAAAGTCTTTAGAGAAGAACGCGAAAGGCCAGTATTAGTGGCCTGTGATCTTCGTGCTGCCATGAATTTTGGCACCCGCAGAACACTTAAAAAAGTATTAGCGGCGGACATCGCTGCGCTCTTGGCTTGGTCTGCAAACGGCCACGGTGACCGCGTTGGCGGTTTAATTTTTAATGATGAACAAGAGTTTGATTTACGTCCCAACAGCGGCCGTAAAACATTAATGGCATTTTTGCATCAGCTCAGTGCGATGCCGTTATCCAAACATCAGCCAGCGCATGTTCGAATGTTGCAAATGTGCCGACACATTGCTCGCATTGCCCGTCCCGGTACCGCCATTTATATCGTCAGTGATTGGCATGGTTTTGACGCCGAGTGTGAACGTGCATTGTTCGCTACCAGCCGCCACTGTGACATCGTCGCAATTCATGTGAGTGATCCCTTTGAGCGCAATCTTGCGGCGGGTCAACTGACCTTGTCGGATGGTATTGGCCAACAAATATTACAAGGTAATCGCGAGACAGTGCAAAAGCATCAGGCTCAGTGGGATGCGCGCCTTAATGCATTGAACGAGCATTTGTTGCCGCTGCGCTCATCCCTAACCACAGTGACAACCCAACAAGATCCATTAGAAGTATTGCGCTTAGGTCTTGGGGTAATGTCTCAGGGTGTTAGAGGGCGGCTTTTATGAATAATACGTCTGCCACACCTTCGTTGCCGTTAGACGATATTATTCTACCAACCGCCATTGGATGGTGGCCATTAGCCCCCGGTTGGTGGGTATTGCTGATCGCTTTAATTGCACTTTTTGTGGCTGGGATACTTGGTTATCGCGAATTACGTCGACGCGCGGCCATACGTCAACAGGTGTTCGCGCTGCTGGATGAGGCACGTGACATGCAGCAACAGCAACCTCAAGCGGATCGCTATTGTCGCGACATCAATGCCGCACTGAAACGCTATTGGCGGATATACAATGTTGATGATCGAATTCTTAACTACTATGGTCACGACTGGGTAGATCTACTGAATGCTCAAGCCCCAG
This sequence comes from Thalassolituus sp., assembly GCA_029212275.1. Taxonomy (GTDB): domain Bacteria; phylum Pseudomonadota; class Gammaproteobacteria; order Pseudomonadales; family Oceanobacteraceae; genus Thalassolituus. The sequence continues at coordinate 3,093 of JARGOI010000068.1, read as the reverse complement.
CGCCTCTATTTACAGGCAGTACAGCGCTGGCCTTAGCCGAAGGGGTCTATAATCCCAAAGCCGATATTAATGTCGACGAATTATACGATTTGGCTAAGCGTTGGATTCAAAAAGTCTCCGTAACCCGTTTAAAAACACCGAATTTTAATACCTCAGCAGACATTCCCAACGGACAAAATAAGGACACGTCTCATGCTTAGTATGCAGTGGCCGTGGGTCTTTTTATTATTACCATTACCTTGGCTGGTGCGTTATTTGATTGCGCCGAAGGCCAAAGCCGAAGCTGCATTAAAAGTAGCGTCATTAAGCGATTGGGGGACGCAAACAATCGGTATAGAAAACAGTCAGCGTAATTCTCTATGGTCTTGGTTATTGCCGCTGCTGGTATGGATAAGTTTGCTCGTTGCCCTCGCCCAGCCAATGTGGATTGGCGATCCCATCCGTTTACCAGCGTCTGGTCGCGACTTAATGCTCGCCGTCGATTTATCCGGCAGTATGGATACTGGCGACATGCAACTGGAGGGACGCTCGGTGAATCG
>JARGOI010000068.1:0-2454 GCA_029212275.1 Thalassolituus sp. | reverse complement strand
TCACGTGATTTGGATGAAACCACCCTAACCCGAGTCGCGGATGTGACCGGCGGAAAATTTTTCCGCGCTCGCGATACTCAAGAGTTAGAACAAATTTATAATATCATCGATACCCTCGAACCCAGTGATCGAGATGACAAGGTGTACCGTCCCGAGAGCAGCTTATTTCATTGGCCATTATTGCTTGCCCTGTTGGGCAGCTGGCTGATGGTGATAATGAATACTGCTCTGCCAAAACGCTTAGGAAATCCGTCATGAATGAGTGGCTGTCTCAATTTTCATTCATCAGTCAGTTTCATTTTTTACGACCCATGTGGTTACTGTTGGTGGTGCCAACCATCATCGCGTCGTTCTTTTTATTAAGGCAACGCTTAAGTGCCAATCAGTGGCAACAAGTGATTGACGCCGAGCTTTACGAACACATGCTGGAAGGCAAACCTCAACGCAGCCGCAAGCGATCATTACTGCTAGTAATGCTCGCTTGGTTATTGGCAGTGGTCGCCTTGGCCGGGCCAACTTGGCAACAAAAGCCAGTGCCGTTACTGACCAATCCTGATGCCTTGGTTTTGTTGGTCGATATGTCGCTGTCGATGGCAGCGCAAGATCTACGCCCCAATCGTGCCAGCCGCGCATTACAAAAAGCCACAGACATTGTGCGCGGTCGAGAAGATGGCTTAACCGCGGTGATTGCTTATTCTGGCGACGCACATACGGTGGTACCGCTCACCGACGACCACGAAACCATCGAACATCTATTGTCGGCGTTATCGCCAGAGATCATGCCCAAACTTGGCAGTCGTCCAGACAAAGCCATTACTCAAGCGCACGCCTTAGTCACCGATGCTAGCATCACTAGTGCTAAGTTATTGTTGATTACCGACGGTATTATTGAGAAAGATATTGAACGCATTCGAGCGAACCTGAGTGATAATTTAACCTTGTCTGTCATCGCCGTGGGAACCCAAGAAGGCGCGCCCATCCCTATGGGTGAACAAGGATTTTTAAAGGACAACAGTGGCAACATTGTTTTGGCCAGTTTGGATGTTCCCGCGCTCAATCAATTAACCCAACAAACCGGCATTCGCTGGCAGCCGATGAGTTACGATGACAGCGATTGGGAATCTTTAATTGGCGATACGCCAAAACAGAGTAACCAAAAAATCAGCGACCAATCCTTCGATGCGTGGATAGACCAAGGCTATTGGCTCATTTTATTACTGTTGCCTGTGGCGTTGGTCAGTTTTCGTCGCGGTGTGGTGTTTTTATTACCAATGCTGTTGCTACCTGCACTCTACTCACCCCATGCCGATGCTGGACTTTGGCAAGATGCGTGGCAGACGAAAAACCAACAGGGCCAAGCTCTGCTGGAAACCGACCCAGCGGCGGCAGCGGAAACCTTTGACGACCCCATGTGGCGTGGTAGCGCACAATACCGTGCGGGCAACTACGAAGAAGCGGCGAAAAGTTTTGCTCAAGGTGATGATGCCAAAGCTCACTACAATCGCGGCAATGCCTTGGCACAAAGCGGTGACTTAAAAGGTGCAATCCAAGCCTATGATGACGCGTTAAATGCGCAGCCGGATTTCCCTCAAGCCAGCAAAAACAAAGACACCATTGAGCAGCTATTAAAGCAACAGGAAGAACAGAAGCAACAAGATCAGCAAGATCAGCAAGATCAGCAAGACTCGGATTCTGAAGGTTCTAATTCAAAAGACTCTGATTCCAAGAATTCGGATCAACAAGACGCTGACCAACAGAACTCGGATTCTGAGAATAAAAACTCAGATCAATCCGATAGCGAGTCTAATAAAGATTCATCACAAAATAGTGATTCTCAAAATAGTGACTCGCAAAATCAGGAGAATCAATCGTCAGACCAAGACTCTTCAAAAAGCGAAGACGACGCCTATGCCGATTCCATGGCAGATAAACAACGCGACGATCAATCTGCAGACAATACGCAAGAGAGTGCTGCTGCAAACGAGCAGAAAAATAAAGACGAACAGAAAAAACAAGAAGAGCAAACTCAAGGGCAAGCTCAAGGAGAGCAGCAAGATGAAAACGATGACGCGTCTGCTGGCGAATCCCTAACCGAGCAAGGTATGCCAGAACAGGCAGAAACAGCATCCACTCTCAGCCCAGAAGAAAGAGAAGGTCAAGCAGCAATGGATTCATTACTTAATCAGGTGCCTGACAATCCGGGCCTACTGTTGCAACGAAAATTTTTATATCAATACCGCGAACGGGCCGACAATAGCGAAGAGGATGTTTTATGGTAAAGCTTATCACCTTAGTGCCCACATTAATATTGCCTAGAATAACGATGGCAAAACTCTGCTCCATTGGTGTATTCGCACTATTAATGGGATTAATACCGTCGGCAATGGCAGCTAATTTAATTGCCAGCGTCGATCGCAAAGAAATCAGTCAATACGATTCGTTGGTACTTAAGGT
>JARGOI010000067.1 GCA_029212275.1 Thalassolituus sp. | reverse complement strand
GTTTGCCTTCGGCATTGGATAACCGCCCGATGCGTTTTGAAGAGTGGGAAGCGATTATTCCACAGTGTATTTTTGTTTCGGCAACGCCCGGTAATTACGAAAAAGATCATCAAGATGCGGTGGTCGAGCAGGTAGTTCGGCCGACTGGTTTGATTGATCCAATCATAGAAATTCGACCCGCCACTGGCCAAGTAGACGATGTGCTGCACGAGCTCAATGATCGGGTCCTGAAAGGCGAACGCGTGTTAATCACGGTATTAACCAAGCGCATGGCCGAAGATCTCACTGAGTTCTTACACGACCAAAACGTGCGCGTGCGCTATTTGCACAGTGATATTGATACGGTCGAGCGTGTCGAAATTATTCGTGACTTACGCTTAGGCGAATTCGATGTGTTGGTCGGGATTAACTTGCTGCGAGAAGGTTTGGACATTCCCGAAGTATCCTTAGTCGCTATTTTTGATGCCGATAAAGAAGGTTTCTTGCGTTCCGAACGCTCTTTAATTCAGACCATCGGACGTGCGGCGCGTAACTTAAATGGTAAAGCCATTCTTTATGCCGATCGAATTACTGACTCCATGAAAAAAGCCATTGACGAAACGGATCGCCGCCGCGAGAAGCAAGTGGCCTTCAACGAAGAGCATGGCATTACGCCTTTAGGAATCATGAAATCGGTCGAAGATATTCTCGAAGCGGCACCCGCACCGGGTAAGAAAATCCATAACCGCAATGGCCGTAACAAGATGAAAGTGGCTGAGAATGCGGCGAACTACAACGGCGAAGATTGGCAGCACCTTCGACCGAGTGAATTGGGTAAACGTATTAGCCAAACCGAAGATCAAATGTTTAAAGCAGCGAAAGATCTTAATTTTGAGGAAGCGGGGCGGTTGCGTGATCTATTGCATGCGATGAAAGAGCGCATGATCGCCAACAGCTAGGGCGCTGAAATGTAACGGCTTTTCAATAAAAGGGATGACAAAAAGCTTGCACAAGATCATCAGCGTCGCTAGTATACGCACACTTTTTTAGGACTATAGCTCAGTTGGTTAGAGCGCTACCTTGACATGGTAGAGGTCCCCAGTTCGAATCTGGGTAGTCCTACCAAAATTATTACTTACTCCCAGTAAGTCATCAAAGCCGAACCCAGTGTTCGGCTTTTTTGTATCTGAATTGAGACCCAAATGAATCAAGTTGATTTTACTTTGATCTCATCTCTGCATTATTCAGAACAGCCCTAGGTTTGAGCTGCTCGTAACTCACTTGATTGCGACCATTTTGCTTGGATTTATATAACGCGCTATCTGCGGCTTTAACGACTGCCCAGTCGTCCGAATCACTTTCGTAGTTTTGTTCTGGCATCACTGTGCTGTATCCGATAGATATTGTCACAACATCGTATTTTGCTTTAGGGGCATGAGCTAGATTTAACTGCTCTATAGATCGAAGAACTTTGGACAGTAGTGTAATTGCGCCCTCAGCATCGGTGTTAGGCAGAATGAAAGCAAACTCTTCACCACCATATCTAGCGGCAAGATCTGTTGAGCGTTGCAAACTGTTTCTAATGATGATGCGATATCTTTAATGCAATCATCACCTTCTATATGACCAAAGTGATCGTTGTATTTTTTAAACTCATCAATATCGATTAACACCACCGTAAGCGACTCTTGTTCGCGACGGGCACGCTTCAACTCTACAATCAGTCGCTCATCAAATGTACGCCTATTGGCAAGTCCCGTCATGCTATCTGTATTAGCTTGCTTCTCTAATAAACTAATAGCTAGGTTGTAATCTAAATGTGTTTGAACACGCGCAGCCACTACTCTAAGATTCAGCGGCTTAGCAATATAATCAGCGGCTCCCACGTCAAATACTTTTTCTTCAAACCTCAGTTCTATATTACTGGTAATAAACAATATTGGAATTCTCTCTGTTTTGGGCGCTGTTTTTAGAATCGAACACACTTCTAAACCGTCGATGTCAGGCAATTCCACATCCAGTAAAATCAAATCAGGATGTTTTTCTTCTATCATTGCGAATGCTTGCTGAGCATTCGATGCAAAACGAATACGTCCAATCGTTTTCAATGCTTTGTTTAACGCCATTACCACTGAATTGTCATCATCAATTATTAAAATATCAGCAAAGGTACGATTCCTTTTTATCATATTACTTTGATTCTCCAAGAGTGTTCATAAGAGAAGAAAGAATCTTTATTGCTTCTTTAAATTTAAGTTTAGACAAATATTCCTGAAGTTCTGCAAAGCGCTCGTCACTTAAGGCATCACTAAAAGAAGAACTATGTTCTTCAAACTCTTCTAACGCATTCAAATCTTGTTCTTCAAGCCGCGCCAAAATATTTTGTACTGTTTTTAATTGTAGTATAGGTGCTTCGCCTTTAGGCGAGGTTTTGGCGAGCTTTTCTTTTTTCCAAACCAATAACGCCTCTGAACTGGCTTGTTGCAGTTCTTGTAATGCAAGAGAAATTTCTTCCAATACTTGCTTCGCAGGATCATTTTCAGAACGCAATATTTTTTCGGCTTGGGCGGCAAGTTGTTGTATTTTCTCTGCCCCAACCATGCCAGAAACACTTCTCAGCTTGTGCACTTGGGATGCTCTGTCTCGTCGCATAGATGCTGAATCAGGTTGATCAATATTACTCTCTGGCGCTAGTGCTAGATTGGAGTATTCACCTAGTAAGCCATCTAGCGTGTTCAAGAAAAGTGCTCTATCTCCAAGCATTATATTTTTCGCTTTATCAAGGTTTAAGCCTTTAATGGCAGGCCAGCTATCTTTATGATGATCAGCTTCAGACTCTATTGAATAGCGAGGCTCTGTTGAATTGAGAGACTCTACAGCGATTTCCCTACCACGATAAGTTTCTACCAATGTGCGTAGTACATTAATAAGCTTTGATGGCTCAATGGGTTTTGTTAAAAAATCATTCATACCAGCTTCCAGTGCACGGTATTTTTCTTCTACTAACGCGCCAGCAGTCAGTGCAATAATAGGCAATGCCGTTAGTCCTAAATTTTTTCTAACTCGCTCGGTTGTCTCCAGTCCATCAAGACCGGGCATTTGAACATCCATTAATATGGCATCGTAGTCATTGGATGAATCCTCTAATAACACCAATGCTTCCTCACCACTGTTCGCCGTCTCTACGATGGCACCATTATGAGTCAATACATGACCGACAACGACAAGATTGGTTGGACTGTCATCCACGACCAACAAACGCATATTAGGTAACCATCTCGCGCCAACTGCTTCGGCACGCGTCGATTGCAGTACGCGCTTTGAGTTACCCGTATTGAGTGTCACGGCTTCGTTTACTGCATTAAATAATGATGATGGATCGACCGGTTTTAGTAAGAAATTATTTACTAAATGCTCTGGATCGTTGGTGAAAATCGAGTTTTTATCGTGGGCCGAAATCATAAGTATTGCGGGTAGATTGTCGCGACCCACTTTACTGGCCAACATATTCATCGCTTCCAAGCCATCCATTACCGGCATTTGCCAATCCACGATTATGGCATCTGGCGCGCGTAGATTGTTTTCTTCACGTGAAATATAGGCATCGACAAGCTCTACGCCATTGCTCACCACTTCTGAACGCCACCCAAGTGATCGGGTCATTTTTTGAAGTAACTTAGCATCTGCTGGATCATCTTCGGCAATCAGTACAAAAAGCGTTTGGTTCCGGTTTTCTTGATCAGCAAACTCTTCGAGTGTTTGAACTCTTAGTGGCAGGTCCACCAAGAATTGACTGCCCACATTCTCGGCGCTTTCAATACTAATCTTTCCCCCCATTAAACTAACTAATTGATGAACGATAGATAACCCTAAACCGGTGCCGCCAAAACGTCGGGTGGTACTTGAATCGGCTTGTGAGAATGGTTTAAATAAACGGGCTTGTGCCTCGGGCGAGATACCAATCCCGGTATCCTGAACAGTGAACCGAACATTTATATAGTTTTCTGGTAAAACTTTCTCAGTATTTTCGACTTTGACATTAATCGAGATTTTACCAATTGTGGTAAATTTAAGAGAATTATTGATTAAATTAGTAAATATTTGGCGTAGTCTGGTGCTATCCGAGATTACCCAAGTAGGCAGCATAGGGTCTAATTTAAAGTGAAAATCTATATTTTTTGCTTCTGCTTGTATGGCAAATACACTCGATATTTCTTCGCACAGCTCTCGTAATTCGATAGGCTGATTTTCAAGATCCATTTCGTTCGCTTCTATTTTTGAGAGATCCAATACATCGTTAACGATCCCCAATAGAGACCTCCCCGAAATTTGAATTTTAGAAACTAATTGGTGTTGTGCTTCTGTTAATTTTTCTTCAGCCAATAAATAACCTAGACCAATAATGGCATTCAGTGGAGTACGAATCTCGTGACTAGTATTCGCTAGAAAAGTACTTTTTGCCTGTGTGGCCAGTTCTGCATCACGTAATGCATTGCGAAGTTTCTCTTCAGTTTTAAGTCTTTCAGTTATATTACGCACCGAGGCAGATACTAATGTTTGTTCATTAAGCTTGACCGCACTCAAACTTATTTCCACAGGAAATTGTTTTCCATCGGAGCCCAATGCTAAAAGTTCTCTATTTTCACCCATTAGCCGTGTTTTTGGCTGTTTCATGTAATCTATAATATGCATTTTATGTACTTCCCTTAGATGTACTGGAAGTAATTTGTGTATTGACTGACCCTCTAATTCGAGGCGACTGTACCCAAACATATGTTGTGCTTGTGCATTCACTATTTGAATGATACCCGATTCATCAGTTACAAAAGTCGCATCAGGAGCCGACTCCAATAGCCCCTTAAATCTTTTCATCTCGTTGTTTCGCTGAGTATCTAATTGTGTCGTAACAATATTTCTTTGACGTATTCTCTCACTCAACCACATCGAATATTGAATGATGAAACCAATAAAACTAATAAAAAGAAGAATAATAAGTACAATACCGCTTCTGGTTATTATATTTTGAAGAGCTAAAAATAGCGGTGTTGTTACCTGTATTTTTATATATCGATCGGTAGAATTATTACTTAATAAAAAACTAGTTTCATTTGCCAGTACGGTACCATGCTTACCTGTAAACACTGTGAAATCAAAGTAGTGAAAACCATATGGCAAATCGAAGGGATGAAATTCATTTTGCCACCGACTAGAATCACTATATTCAAAAACAAAATTTTTCGCTGAATTAGGATGCAGCAAAAATCCACCATCTTGATTAGTAATATATAAATCCACTTCGGGTATGTAGTTATTTGCCACTTTTTTTAGAAAACGATCGGCATTGACATTGATGATGATTATACCGAGTGGTCGACCATCAGCATAAAATACTGGTGTAGAAAAACGCCAAACAGGTCTCATCGGTTGTTCGATTTTGCCAAACTCGCGGTTTAAATTAATATCAGACTGAAAAATATTTCCCTGGCCAACGTTGAGTGTTTGATCTATGTAAGGTTCATTTTCTTTAGACTGTAGTAATTCTTTGTTAATTACTTCAAGTGCATCGGCATTACGTTGCACTTTGACACGTTCTTGCCATCTATTAGCAGCTTCTATAAATCTTACTTGATACACATCGGTCTTGGACAACATATAGGCTTTGAAAATGTCTGTGAGTCTTTCTTTAGACTGCTGTAATAAAGCATTTTCCTTATCTAATGATTTTTCATCATTAAGCTCTGAGCTTAATTCCATTATTGGTTGTGAACTAGCAAGGAAGAGGGTATCTCGACGATAGTGGCTCGCTTCTTCTTCGAGTGTTGAAATAGCCAACAATGTTGTTTCCGACAAATTTTCTTTTGCTTCCGTAAATCGGCTTTGTGTAATTAACCAGGTTGATATTAAGAATATAATGAAAGTTAAAAGTAACCAAAATGGACAAGATCGCTTAAATTGAGGGCTTTTGGAAAAAGCGGAAATACTTTGAAGACTCAGCCGATAGGTTTCGTTGTTTTGCTCAATAAACGTTTGGTTAGTCTTTAATAAATTAATGACAAAAAGAGTCAGCAAGGTTAAAAATAAGCCAGAAATAATCACTAAGCCTACAGATAATGACTTTATTTGGTTCACGGCTTGCGTCGACGGCGTCAGCTCCATTTTCCAATGCTGGCCCAATATATGAATATTCCGCAATGTTTTATTATCTATTGAACCTGACACTTCCGTAGTATTTGAACGATAAAAAGGTTCGACTTCTACTAAGTTGGTCAAGGTGACTGAAGCTTGCTCCGTTAAGGATTCAAGATTTGCCAGTACCTCATCAATGACCAATACAGCAACAGACCAACCGACAACAGCCGATTCTCGGGCTTCTGCGGTGTTTAGTATTGCATTGGAAGGGTAGATTGGCATTAGTATCAATGCGCCTTTTCTTGGCTTTTTATTTGCTTGGACAAGTGTAATGGGTGCCGTTAAGTAAGGCTTATCCTCTCTGGCTGCCAATAATGCTGCAGTTCGTCGATTAGTTTCTGAACCAATATCAAGCCCAATTGCCTGTCTATTTTGAGCAGCTGGATAGAGATATTGTACGACGAATCGATCACTGTCATGTGGCGATAATGTTCGAATGTTAAAATCTGGTGCACCATCTGCACGAGCACGTCTAAGGAAATCACTTTCTTGTTCTGCGGATACGCGTCTTATGAAACCAAAGCCAAGCGCCCCAGGAAACTCAAGTCCTAGATCACGTGTGCCGCTATACTTCTCAAATTGTTTTCGAGTAATTTCATCAACCCCAGCGGTAACAATAGCCCCTCTGGCACCACGCAGGCCATATTGAAAGTGCTGGAAGCGTTGCTCTATAAGGGCCTCTGTTTTATCCGCTAGGTTGTTTGTGTATAAACTAACGTCATAGTTGTTTTTATAGTCAACAAGCCACGAAGCAGCTGCTGTGGTGAGAATGCCAACCAGTAATGGAAGCCAGCACGTAAAAAAGTCAATTTTCTTATTACTTTTCAAAGTCATATATTATAGCTAGCCATTACTTCATCGGCGATAACTGGCCTCGAGAAGTAATAGCCTTGTAGATAAGAAACTCCTAACTCTTTCAGACGACGCGCCTGATCTAATGACTCAACACCTTCGGCGACAGATTTTAGCCCCATACTTTGTGCTAACGTCGTGATCGTCTTAACAAGAATTTCATCGGGCCTTTTAATACTCAGCTGTGCAACAAACGATTTATCGATTTTTAAAACGTCTACGGGTAACTGTTTAAGATAGCTCAGGCAAGAAAAGCCTGTGCCGAAATCATCGATTGAAATGGATATCCCCATGGCTCGCAGTTGTTGCATATCGCGAATCACTTGCTGTAAGTTTTCGAGCATCAGACTTTCGGTGACTTCCAGTTCAATCATTTTTGGACTGACGTTGTACTCGTCAATCGCCTTTAGTAAGAAAGGAACAAAGTTCGGATCAAGAAATTGTATGGGTGAAATATTTAGACACATGCGAATGTTTAAGCCTTTGTCACACCACTGCTTTAACTGCTTAAAGACAAGTTGAATCATTTTCTCCCCTAACGGAATGATTAAACGAGTTTCCTCAGCAAGTGGTATGAACTCAATAGGAGGGATCAATGAACCATCCTCCTCTTTGATGCGCATCAGCGCTTCAACGGCCTTTAACTGCCCAGTATTTGCATCGACAATAGGCTGATATAAGGCAATGATATTATCGTCGGAAATGGCTGCTTTTAGCTGTATATAGCGCTGGCGCCTTGAGATAAAGCGCGACTCCATTTCTTCAGAGTAAAAGCAAAAATTATCATATATAGCGTCAGTTTTAGCTCTATGTAAAGCGGCATCAGCATGCAGTAATAAGGATTGGGCATCTGCCGCGTCATCAGGGTAAACACTTACCCCCATGCTGGTTGAGAAATTATTGATCTCAGGATGTTGCAATGTGAGCTGCATTACATGTTCCCTGATCATTACGGCTAAATTAGCTAAGTCGCTAGGACGCTCCAATTCAGGAACCAAGACCATAAACTCATCGGCGTTGTGCCGGCTAAGTGTTTCATTATTATGCAGCTGAGACTTGATAAGTAGCGCTATTTTTTTAAGTATCATATCGCCAAAATCAAAGCCATACTCTTCATTAATGAGTTTAAAACGATCGATATCAAATAGAATTAAACCGATTTTGTCGTTGTTTATTTGACTTCGAGCCATCTCTACATTTAATCGCTCCATTAGCAAAAAGCGATTAGGGAGATTCGTCAGTTGATCGTATTGAAGGGTATGTGACATTTTTAGAGCCATTGCCCGAGACTCATTTATATCATCGAATACAATGACTGAGCCAATGACATCACCGTCTTGTGAAATAAGCGGGGCGGCACTGTCTTCTACCGGAACCCAATTACCATTCTGTTTCATCATCTGGCAGTTGAGTGCCATGCCAACCACTCTATTTTCTTGAATGCTAATACGCACAGGGTTAGTGTGTGTAGGACCATCATTGCCTATTCTCAAAGGCATCACTTCTTCAATAAAACATCCCAAAGCATCATTTAATGACATTCCAGTCATTAGCTCTGCGGTTGGGTTCATGAAGGTGACTCTCGCATCCTTGTCTGTCGTAATAACTGCATCACCTATCGAATCTAATGTCACTTTCGCATGTCGATAGACTTCAACTAATTCACGCTCTCTGTTGCGTAGATTTAAGTGAGTAGTCACCCGGGCAGCAACAACATCAGGCTGTAAGGGTTTCGCAATGAAATCTACCGCACCTTCTTTTAGACACAGCAGCTGATCTTCGACGGAGTCGTATGAAGTAATAAAAATGACGGGGATGCTACTAGTCAATTCGTTATTTTTTAGCTGAGCCAATAACTGATGGCCATTGAGACCAGGCATATCTATGTCTAACAAGATTACATCGGGGCGAATCTTGATTGCCTGCTCTAAAGAGGCTAATCCATTTTGCTCGAAAAAAACCTGTCCAATAGCTTTAAGGACCTTGTTTAAGATCGTGATTTGATTGGCGTCGTCATCAACCAAAAGGATGCGAGGTGATAGGTTATTACGTGAAAACATCTACTCTCCGTGTAAGCTCATTACCACAACTATCTTTATGAGAAGCCCTAAAACCCTAATAAACTCAATCGTCATTTTTTTGTTATTTTTGCCCTATATAAATCTAGTTCAAATAGGCCTTTTTAACAAATAGAAGCATTAATTAAGTATAAATAAATGTATGTTCAGCGTTACTGATGTTGATTACGAAACACAACAGGCGAACGATCTGGCCTTACTTCTTTGTTTGCTGTTGGGTAAGGTGGTTTCTAGTAAAGCTCAATGAATCAGCTTATCTATTTGATTGAAGAGAGGCAGTACAGTGGAGATAACAACTTGCGCGGTTCTTGCGGGCTCGCTTTGACTGGCACGGGGTTTGTCCACTAAGGGGTGTTACTCTTTGAGATTGATGGCGCCACGCATCGCTGGTGGCTTCTTAGCCAAACCCCAGCAAATGCGAGCTGAGTTCCAGCTCATCTAGGCGTTGTGTTAACGCTCGAGTAACGTCTTCGCGGGTAAACTTAGACATGGTCGGTGCCATATGGGGCACCAATGCGTTGAGCTGAAGACAGGGGCGAAGCTGATTAA
>JARGOI010000066.1 GCA_029212275.1 Thalassolituus sp. | reverse complement strand
TTGGTATAATCTTCAGCAGGTGCTTCTTTTAGAATTTCACCAAATTGATTCCAAAAGGTTTGATACTTCTCTGGATCATTTTTCGCTAATTTCTGTAACGCATCTAATACGCGCTTGATCAATGCAGCGCGCATAGTTTCGACTTGTTTATCTTGCTGTAAGATCTCACGCGAAACGTTGAGCGACAAATCGTTTGAGTCGAGCACACCTTTTACAAAGCGTAAGTACTGGGGCAAAAACTGCTCGGCGTCGTCCATAATAAAGACACGTTGCACATAGAGTTTTAAGCCGCGATTCACATCGCGATTCCAAATATCGAAAGGTGCTTTAGAAGGAATATAAAGCAGACTGGTGTAGTCTAAATTGCCCTCTACGCGATTGTGCATCCACGCTAATGGCTCATTCCAATCGTTTGAAACGTGCTTGTAAAATTCTTGATAGTCTTCGTCACTGATGTCGCTTTTCGAGCGAGTCCACAGCGCTTTTGCTTGGTTAGCAGCTTCTGGAGCTTTCGCTTCTGCGCCGTCTTCTGCATCGACATCGTCTACACTTTCTTCACGCTGAACGTATACTGGAATAGCGATATGATCTGAGTATTTTTTAATCAAATGGCTTAGACGAGAGCTGTCTGCAAACTCATTTTCATCTTCTTTCAAATGCAGAGTGATCGTGGTGCCACGAGATGCTTTTTCGATAGGTTCGAGGGTAAAATCTCCTTCACCTGCCGATTCCCAACGCACAGCATCTGTCGCTTTTTCACCAGCTCGACGAGTTTCTACGGTGACTTTATCGGCAACAATAAAAGAGGAATAAAAACCAACACCAAACTGACCAATCAATTGTGAATCTTTTTTCTGGTCGCCGCTTAACTTACTTAAAAAGTCAGCGGTACCTGATTTTGCGATGGTACCCAAATGATTGATGACATCATCGCGGTTCATACCAATGCCGTTGTCTTCGATGGTGACGGTGTTCGCTTCTTTGTCGAAGCGGATGTTCAGTTTTAAATCACCGTCGCCTTCGTACAAATCCGCATTTTGTAATGCTTCAAAATGCAATTTATCGCAAGCATCCGAGGCATTTGAAACGAGTTCACGCAGGAATATTTCTTTGTTGGAATACAAAGAGTGAATCATCAAATGCAGCAATTGTTTAACTTCGGTTTTAAAGCCTAAGGTTTCTTTACTGGCAGTTGTCATTGTTTCTCCTTCGAGCAAGCCATGTTTGGGTAAATATCAAACGATGCAAACTATATGGTGACAATGAACTGCGCTTTCAACCCCATTGTATTAAACAACGCTAACCGATTTATTATTTGTTGGCTTTAAGACGACCTCTCTATTAATTCACCTACTCTTGAACCAACAGAAAGTGCGCACGCGCGACGGCAATAGGCTGAGCTGGATCTGTTTGCCAAGCGGTTATCGCAACATTGGCTACGCGACTGCCTTGGCGCCAAACTTGGCATGAGGCATAGGTATCCGTGTGTCTTCCTGCACGCAGATAGTCGAGTGAGAAGTCGATGATTTTTGGCATGGCTATGCTGTCCATCGTCATCAACAAATGTAACGCCGCTGAGGTTTCCATCAAACCGCCAATTACACCGCCGTGTATGGCAGGGAGCATTGGATTGCCAATATTGTCTTTATTGGCAGGCATGATGAAGGTTGGATGTATGCCCATATCATAGACTTTAATACCAATGAGGCCCGCATAAGGAATCAGGTCAACGATGGCTTGATAATCACCACTTTCGCGCGCAGCCAGTGCGGCTTGCTTGTATTTGTTTGGTGAAGTGACTTCATTTGGCATTCGCTTTACTCCTATCGAGGTGTTGCCCAATGCGCATGAATGCTGCCGTGCAGGTGGCGACCAACTTTGGAGCTTTATCAGAGTCATCCTCCAATTTGGCGACATCCGCTTCAGCAGCAGTCGTGTCTTCATAAAGATCACAGCGTGTAAACACCACACTGGCAGTAATGCGGATCACTCGAGCCACGGCGATGATGTCTTTGCCGGGGGTTGCCGAACGCATGTAGTCCACTCGAAGATCAAGCGTTGGGCACACCTCATTGCATTCTAATGCCACAAATACCGCGGTTCCGCAGGAAGTATCCATCAATGTGGTGAGGCATCCACCGGCCAATACACCATTGTCTGGGTTGCCGATAAGCGCATCAGAATATGGCAGACGCATGTGCAATTCTGTGGCTGAGGCAAGTTCAACACTCATATCTAGTAGCCGACAATGAGGAAGTACCGACACAAAGCGCCTTGCTTGTTCTGTCCAATTATCATTCATAAATTTCTCACTGAATCTTTAGTACTACGGGAGTATTTCACAACTTAAACATTGAATTCATACAATTACACGGAGATTTTTTACATTATAGTACTGGGTTTATCATTCTTTGTGAGTGTATATTGCTTTGATTATGTATTCACTAACGTCAGAAATTTTTGAACTTAAAGAACCTTTTTATGAAACCTTTTGACCATTATTATCAGCAAATGAAAACTCCAGGTTCCGTCTCTCTTGATGGCTCTTGGGCACAAGGTCGGACAACGTTTGGCGGCATGTCGGCAGGCTTGGCTTTGGCAACCATCGAAGCTCAGCATCCCACCGATCACCCACTACGTTCGTTAAGTGTGCACTTTTGTGGGCCGCTATTCACCGAAGTTCCTTTTGAAGGCCAAACACGCGTCTTAAGCGCAGGGAAGTCGGTGGCCAATTATCAATGTGATCTCATGCAAAACGACGCTTGCGTCACCAGTGTGATTGCTTGTTATGGCAAAAATCGAGAGTCCGACATTGATGTTCCAGAAGCCGATATCCCGCCAGAGACCATCAACGAGGGAAAACTGATTACTTACATCAAAGGCCTAACACCAGACTTTGCTCAGCATATCGATTACCGTTATGTCGATGGTGGAATGCCCTTCTCTGGTTCAGAAAAAAATTGTTTAAAGGGCTGGATGCGATTTAACGACAGCACTTCATTGATCACGGATGCCCATCTCATTGCGTTAATCGATGCTTGGCCTCCTGCGACGTTGCAAAAATTAAAGTCACCCGCCCCCTGTGCAACGGTGAGTTGGAGTTTAGAATTCGTAGATTCTCCGTCACGCATGTCACCGCCTCTAACGTGCGAAGATTGGCTGTATTACGAGTGTCTGATTATTGAGGCTTCTGGTGGCTACGCCCACACCACTGCAAAAATTTATTCAGCGACTGGTGATTTACTGGCTTTATCACGTCAGCTAGTGGTGGTTTACGATAAATCTTCTAAATCTGCTAAAAACTAATTCTTAGTTTCAGGTTGCTGGGAAGCGCTTTGGCGTCTATTACTTAAGATACCTATTTTAAGTAAATTCAGACGCCTACCATGAATCTTAATGTACTGATCTGCGATGATTCGAGTTTTGCCCGCAAACAAATGGCGAGATCCATACCTTCCGATTGGCCCATCACCCTGCATTACGCAGAAGATGGCGAACAAGGGGTTGAGGCCATTCGTGCAGGCAAAGGCGATGTCGTCTTTCTTGACCTGACCATGCCTAACTTAGATGGTTACGGCGTATTAGAAGCCATTCGTCGCGAAGATTTACCAGCCATGGTGATTGTGGTTTCTGGTGATATTCAACCTGACGCTCAAGAACGCGTCAAAAAGTTGGGTGCCATGGCATTCATTAAGAAACCCATCGATGCCGAGAAAGCACGTACCGTGCTAATTCAGTACGGCATTTTGACTGAGGTTTGAGATGAAAGTTAACGCTTGTTTAGTCAATGAAGATCAACGCGACTGTTATCAAGAACTGGTGAATGTCGCCATGGGACAAGCAGCAGACCATCTTGCTCGCCTTGTTGGTGCGTATGTTGTTCTCCCTATCCCTAAAGTGAGTTTGATTGATAACTCAGACTTAAATATGGCGATGCACGATGCCAAACGAGACACCAGTGTCTCTGCTGTTTGTCAGGGTTTTATTGGTTCGGGCATTGCCGGTGAGGCATTGCTGTTATTTAAGGACACCAGCTTCGCCAGTTTGGCCTCTTTACTTAAATATCAAGGTCCATTGAATCGACAAATGGAATTAGAGCTATTGATGGATACCGCATCTGTTTTGATAGCGGCTTGTATTAATGGCATTGGTGAACAGTTGGAAATACGATTCAACCAAGGTACACCCGTTATTTTAGGCCAACATTGTATGGTTGACGACATACTCAATAGTCGTCAAGACAAGTGGCAAAAAACACTAGCGATTGAGATCCATTACACGCTAGAACAATTAGACGTTGATTGTGATTTATTGCTGTTGTTTAGCGAAGAGTCAGTTAAAAAACTCAATCAACGCATTGATTTCTTACTGGATTAATCATGCAACAAACCAACATCGAGATGGAAGACATCCACTGGCTTATGGACATCCTGCAGCACATTGATGTTGGTTTGGTGGTGCTGGACAAAAAGTATCAAATTCAACTCTGGAATGGTTTTATGGAAAGCCATAGTGGTATTAGCCCGCAAAAAGCTAAGGACCAGTGCTTGTTCAATCTTTTTCCAGAAATTCCAGAAGAATGGTTTCGCAGAAAGTCAGACCCAGTATTTCAGCTGGGATCTCGCACGTTCACTGTTTGGCAGCAACGTCCTTATCTGTTTCATTTCGGCAACTATCGTCCGATCACAGGACAAGCAGAACATATGTATCAAAATACGACGATTATTCCGCTGCAATCAATCAATAAAGAAGTCAGTCATATATGTTTAATTGTTTATGACGTGACGGATGTCGCTGTTAATCAATCAATAGCTCTGCTTAAGTAACTGATTTTTTCACCCTATCTCAATTATTAGTTCGTAAGATTAGAACACCATGATATGAGTACAACTACCACAGAATGACAGTAGAACAGGACCCGAGTACACTTAGCAAAAATATTGGTGTATTTCTATCGTGATCGTACGTTTTTTACTCATTTTATTAACCATACTTTCCTGCCCTAGTGTCGCCATTGAGCTAGATGATGATATTTCTGGAAAGTTATTAGGTACACACGGATCAATTTGGCAAGAATCAAAGCCAATCGTGCCGATTTCATCAATAAACGACCGACAACTTAACTGGCAACCGAGTAACACCGCTGTTATTAATCCCGGTGTGTCGAATGCACATTATTGGTATCGACTCGAAATAGACGTCAGTGAATCACCGCAACAATGGCGTATTGTAATTGATTATCCGCAAATGGATAAAGTTGAAGTTTTATTATTTCATGATGACAAACTTATTAGTCAATCAGCTATTGGTGATAAGCTTAAAACTGATGACGACACCGACATGTCCATCATATTTTCTAGTAAACTCAACTTCGAGAATCCAGGAAAATATGTTTTGTACGCACGCGCTCATCAAAAAGGCGTACTTCTTTTATCTCCAAGGCTTATCAAAGATCAATCTTTTGATTTTTTTGTTCAGAGTTACAATTTGAAACTGGGGTTATACACTGGATTTTTAACCGCTATTCTATTTTATAATTTAGTTGTATATATTTTCATCCTAAAGAACTACATTCTATTATTTTGCGGTTTTGTTGCTAGCTATATTGGTTTCTATATATCCATGAGTGGTATTGGATATAGATATATTTGGATTGCAAATGAATATATCGAAGAACGTTCAGCAATTGTATTGGGAGCATTAGCACTTATTTTCCTTTCGCTATTTATAAGGCACTTTGGAAAACCATACTTCGGAAAAAATAAAATTCTCATAAAATCAATAAACTTAAACACATTGATTGCAATAGCGGCGTTAATATCCTGTTTTATCCCGAATTTCTTTATTGCCTTATACTGTATAATGATACTATCAACCGTGTTTTGTTTGATTATATTCATATTTTCATCTCTTATATTAGCCAAAAGACGTCGTAATGAAGTTATTTTTGCTTTAGTTAATATTGCTTTCGCTGTATCACTCATCACTCATAATTTGATGTGGTATGGCTACATAGATATCTATTCCTTCATGCAAAATTCAACTTACTTCGCTTTAATTATTTCTTGTATATTGTACACCGGTGTAATTATTTTAAGGTTTATGGAAGAAAGAAAAAAACAAGAAAGCGATCGAAAGAATATGATCATTGCTCGCAAAGACTCCCAATTATCTCTGAAAAAACTGCAAGAAGTAGAAAAAAAGCAAATATATTTTGAACAAGAGAGTCGAGAAAAATCTGCCTTTTTAGCCATGATGAGCCACGAGATAAGAACACCACTGAATGGTGTTTTGGGCATGGTCGATTTATTGCAACATACAAAGTTGGATAATCAGCAAACGCTTTATATAAATACAATATCTAACTCTGGTGAGTCCCTTCTTTCGATACTTAATGACATTCTTGATCTAAGTAAGCTTGAAGCAGGAAAAATATTGATAGAGAAACGTCCTACATCCCTTGTGAAACTGATTAAAGACTCTGTCGCTCTTTATAGCCGCCAAGCGCAAGAAAAGAATTTAACAATGACCATGAATTTTGGTTATCCCACAATTGATATGTTGATGACCGATCGCATGCGCGTGCAACAAATTTTGAATAATCTATTAAGCAATGCAATAAAGTTTACTGACCACGGTCATATTTCTATTGATGTCAGCACAAAAGAAAAAGACCTGTCTATTACTGTTAACGATACCGGCATAGGTATTGATAATAAAAATATCAATACGCTTTTTGAACGTTTCACTCAAGTACACAATAACCAAGAGCGAATAGTCTCTGGTAGTGGTTTAGGCTTGGCTATTTGCCAGCGCCTGAGTGAGCTTTTAGGTGGGGAGATAGAGGTTGTGTCTGAAATTGGGCAAGGTTCTAGCTTTACCCTGCACTTGCATCAAACCGAATATCAATTAGATCCAGCGGATGACATAGTCGCAGGTTGCTCATTTTTTGTCGATGTACAGAACGAAGTCGAAGCAATGTTTGTGAGTGATATGCTCATTCGTGCTTGGTTAATGCCAACCATCAGTATCAATACAGCGACGGTTGCTTTAGTAGATGCATCAGAGATTCCTGACTACGTTGAAAAAAATCAACTATTTATTGTCGACAGCTACGTGCAACGCTTACCTTTGAAACAGCAAATTCAAAGGCCTTTGAACTCCAAAGAGTTAATGACAAAAATTCAAGATCTCATTTTAAATATCAATAAAGATGCACAACCAAAACCGGTTAACTATCAGAGCAATTTGATTTGGGTTGGAGAAGATAATCTAGTTAATCAAAAAGTCATTGCCGGAATGTTGCGACATTTCAAAATCGAATTTGAAATTTTCGATCACGGCCTGCAGTTGGTTCAAGCCTTTGAGTCATCAATAAAGCTGCCTGACTTGATATTAATGGATTGTGAAATGCCGGTGATGAATGGCTACGAAGCAACAAAGAGTATCCATCAACTGTGCTCCAAAATGGCCATTGCCAACGTACCCATCATTGCACTGACAGCGCATCTCGGCGAGGAATACAGTAGAGAGGCTGCTAAAGTAGGAATGAAAGAATTAATCACCAAGCCTTTGCGTAAACAATCCCTAGAGGAAGTATTGTCACGATGGTTGCCAGATAAGTATTTCCAATAAACCTCCCAATAATCGTCAGCAGACTGCATGTGCCTCAAATAATCAAAAGGCTCGTTCTTTGATTGCTCACAAACACGCCCACCCAATACTGTTATGTATTTATATCGTGCTCCATATTGATGCACGTATTGCCGTTAAAATGCAACCGCACTATTGTAGTGCAAAAATATCTAAAACTGTCACTGCTAGCTAGTCTAAATACTGCGACTTACTAGATGACTCCTCTCCCCAATTCGAACATGCTGGGTTCCAGAATAAACATTCTTAATCACAATGTTAGGCCTCTCATTGGCACAGTGCCTGCTATAACTTATTAAGAATGAATTCTGAGACGTGCTAATCCCTTAACTGCACCGAAAAAAGTAAGAGGTATCATAATGTCTCCAATCAGCACGTTGGATAACTCATTAGGTTATGAGCAATCTGACTACGACAGCCTTGCTAAAGTGTCTAAGGTCCTTGCAGGCATGCCTGACGCTTGGTTGTGTCAATGGCAGGAGGTTTGGTTGCCTGTTGCTGCACACGTTGCTCAGCGAGTAAGGCTGCTGCAAGATCAGACGACGCCAGTTATTGGCATTCATGGTGGCCAAGGATCTGGGAAAAGTACCTTGAGTAAAGGCTTAGCCGAGCTTTACAAGGCAGCGTTTGGTTGGAACGTCGCCATTGTTTCTATTGATGACCTCTATTTAACAAAAGCTGAGCGTCAAACATTATCCGAGACTATCCATCCTCTGTTAGCCACACGTGGTGTACCAGGTACTCACGATGTCGATCTTGGTATTAATCTTTTTAATCTTTTTAAAAATAAATCCTTGCAAGGTGCAGTTCAAATACCAGCGTTCGACAAAATCAGTGACGACCGCTTACCTGAATCGCAATGGCATTCTATTATCGACGCGGTGGATTTAGTGATATTTGAAGGATGGTGTGTTGGCTGTCTTCCGGTAGCGGATGAACTCTTATCAGCCCCGATAAACCAACTCGAATCCGACGAAGATGCCGATGGAATTTGGCGTAGTTGGGTCAACCAACAACTCAAAGAAAAATACAAAACATGGTTTTCTATGATCGATCTTCTAATCGTGCTGCAAGTCCCTGATATGACTGCGGTACTCCGTTGGAGATCGCAACAGGAAGAGGATAACAAGAAATTATCTCAATCAACGGCGGCAGGCTTAGATGCAAAAGCTATGGCGCGTTTCATTCAACATTATGAACGCTTAACCCAACAAGCGGTCATAGAATTACCTAAAGTCGCTGATTTAGTTTTAGCAATAAATCAAGATCATAAAGTGGCAAGCATCAAACAAGGATAAACCGCATGTTCAATCCACATGACGCTTCTGTTTCTATGCCTGAGGCGCCTATCGTCGTGATGACGGACCTTGATGGGACTCTGTTGGACCATGACACCTATTCCACAGTGAAAGCAGCTCCCACATTAAAGCGTTTGCATGAATTACGTATCCCGTTAATTTTTAATACCAGTAAAACCCATGCAGAAGTCAAAACGCTAAAACAAGATATGGATATTCGTTATCCTCATGTTTGTGAGAATGGTAGCGCCATCTATCTTGATGACTACCATAAACCAGTTATTCTTGGCAGTAAAATCAAAGACATTATTAAAGTTCTTGCGCAGTTACGACGTGATGGTTTTCTCTTTCGAAGCTTTAACGACATGCCTGCTTCTGAGGTCACGGCAATTACAGGATTAACTCTCAACAAATCCACTTTAGCGAAAGCTCGTGTCGCCACCGAACCCATGTTATGGCAAGGCAACGACGCAGAACGAGTTCAATTTCAAGCAGCGCTTGGCGATCATGACTTAAAACTTCTGAAAGGTGGAAGGTTTTGGCATGTGATGGGACCGACCGATAAATCTGAAGGCGTTCACTTTTTGCGTCAACATTATCAATCGCTTTGGCAGCGCTCGCCTATCATCATCGCCTTAGGAGACGGCGAGAACGACCGTGCCATGTTAGAGGCTGCTGATTTTCCTATTGTCATCCCAGGGAAACACGCTACTCTGACCCTTAAAAATACTAATACACGTACTGCTATTCATCATGGCCCAAAGGGCTGGCACGATGAATTGGCCCCCTTAATAGAAAGACTGCTCAAGGAGAATCGCAGTGGCTGATTTTTATCAAAACGGCATTGTGACAACACTTCACAACTTAGTAGATCGTCCAACAGAAGAATTAGAAAAAGAATTAATGAGCTTTGGTAG
>JARGOI010000065.1:8162-9868 GCA_029212275.1 Thalassolituus sp. | reverse complement strand
GGGCGTAACAAAACTGACGAACGACGTGGCAAGCAATGACTCCAGATGAAAAACAAACACCCACAAACAAAAACGCAGAAAACAGAAGTGAAGGAAACAGACACGCATTGTGCCATATCGACAGCCTTGAGGAAGGACAAAGCCGTGGTTTTGTGATCAAACGCGAAAACATTGCCGACAACGTCGATTTCGAATTGTTTGTTGTGCGCTATCAAAACACCGTTTATGCCTACCGCAACCGCTGCCCCCATCTAGGTATCCAGCTAGAGTGGCAACCCGACCAGTTTTTAGACGCCGATGGCTGCCTAATCCAATGCGCTATGCACGGTGCATTGTTTTTGATCGAATCAGGCGCATGTATTGCTGGCCCTTGCAGTGGCCAAGCGTTAGAAAAAATTGAATGCTCTATAAAAGACAACCATGTCGAAGTGTGGTTAGCCTAGCGCGACCTAGATTTTAGCTACAAATACACCGGCAAAGGCTCAGATAACCGCATTTCGTTATCGTTAAACAGCACCGAAAACGCCATCACCTCGACACCCTGCTCGGCCACTTCACGCAGGGCTTGCGCATACTTCGGATCAATCGTGGCCGCCGCCATCACTTCACGAATACCTTCGTGGGGCACACAAAACAGCAAAACCGCGCGCTCGCCACTTTGATGCAATGCCAATAATCGATGCAGGTGTTTTAAGCCGCGGGCGGTCACTGCATCGGGGAAATACCCCATTCGTGAGCGTGACTTATTGTCCTTTTGATCAGTTTCCAAAGCGTCTTCTTCGGGCAAACCCAATAAGGTCACGCTTTTTACCTCAACCCAACAGCGTCGACTTTCGTTATCAGTAACGGATTGCTCGCCATGCAAACACTCTCCATGCAAACAAAAGTCGAGTCGTCCGTCATCGACTTTGGGTTCACTTTGCAACGTCTGCCACGTGTCCAAAGTTGGAATTTGGCGAGCTTCCAAGGCTTCTTTCACAAGCTGATTGGCCCGTGTGGTATTAATACAGGCACGATACTTACCATTCACTTCCACCCACTCCCAGCTGTAGCGATATTTGCGCGCAGGGTTGGCACTGTCCGATAACCACACGCGACTGCCGGGTTCGGCGCAGTGTTTCATCGAACCGGTATTGGGGCAGTGCACAGTGATTTCTGAGCCATCCGCTAAGATGACATCGGCCAAAAAACGTTTATAGCGACGCACTAAGGTGGCTTCTATTAAAGGCAGTTCGTATTTCATAAAAAGAGCTTCATGCGTCAGTGTCCATCTCACTGGTACTAACGAGGGGCAACCACGCAGCTAACCGATCCACGGCCTGCTGTAACCGTGACAGTTCCGCAGTAAAGGCAAAACGTACGTAATAGCGCCCTTCTGAAGCACTGAAATCGATACCCGGTGTAGTCGCCACACCGATATCCGCCAGCATGCGTTGGCAAAACTCGAGGCTATTATCGCTAAACGCGCGAATATCGACGTAAATATACAGTCCGCCTTGGGGCAGATGCGGCAGTCGAAAGCCCAGCTCAATTAAGGCTTTAGATAAATAATGATAACGCTCGGATAAGATCACCCGACGCTCTTCACAAATGGCCAAGCTTGCTGGCTGTAATGCCGCTAGGGCACCGTATTGCGCAGGCGTTGGTGGTGCTAAGAAAAGATTTTGCGCCAGCGTATCAAAGGTCTCGACCCAAGCTTCAGGAAT
>JARGOI010000065.1:0-8062 GCA_029212275.1 Thalassolituus sp. | reverse complement strand
CTAAGAAAAGATTTTGCGCCAGCGTATCAAAGGTCTCGACCCAAGCTTCAGGAATTACCGCCCATCCTAAACGCCAGCCGGTCATGCCAAAGTATTTAGAAAAGCTATTGATGACCACAACCTCGTCCGACACTTGCAGCGCTGTCATTGGTGAATGATTAACGGCATCGGAAAAATGCAATTCTTGATAGATCTCATCAACCCATAAATCGCCCCCCTGTCGAGACACCGCAACCACCAAGGCTTGCATTTGCGTTGGGCTGTAAACAGCACCCGTTGGATTGGCGGGCGAAGCAACCAAGGCGGCCTTGGTATGTGCTTGCCAATGGCTGTCGATATCAGACGCCGTCAATAAGTACTGTTGCTCAGCGCCACAGGAAATTCGCTGAGGATGTGCTCCAAATAAATGACCAAAGTGATGATTACAAGGGTAGCCGGGGTCGGCCAACAGCAAACCGTCGCCCGGATTCAAGCGTGCCGCCGTTAATAACAATAAGGCGCCAGAAGCTCCAGGAGCCAGCACGATGCGCTTAGGGTTCAACGACACAGCAAAACGCTGTTGATAATACCCAGCCAGCGCTTCCCGCAGTGCTGGCAATCCTAAAGCAGGCGTATATCCGGTACGACCAGCATTTAGAGCTTGAGTGGCGGCTTCGATGATCGGCCGTGGTGTCGGAAAATCGGGTTCACCAACTTCCAGGTGAATGATGTCTTCACCCGCCGCCTCGCGTTGACGTGCTTCGGCCAAAATGGCCATCACCCGAAAAGATTGTATGTGTTTGGTGCGTTCAGCAAACCCGCTCATGATGACTCTTTGCATAAAAATTTGCGTCAGTTTGCCACAAAACTCTGAATGGCTGACACCAATCACAGCGCACATCTCAATAAAATAGCTATTATTTGAACTTTAGACGCAAAATCATGGAAAAATCGTACTTTTTGCTATTGGCGCTGACGACGATATCTGATAGTTTCCCCGCCTTGTTAAAAAATGCGTGGGACATGCTGTCCTTTTAGATGCAAGCGCAGTCCTTTTATGAACAGGTGAGGCTGTAATCCATGCCACAAGATAAAAAAGAATTTGCCCTGTCAGACTTCAAACCGTACAACATTACTGACGGTGAAGAGTATATGAATGGTAATCAGTTGAAGCATTTTTCTGCAATTCTAAGCAATTGGCGCCAAGAATTAATGGAAGAAGTGGATCGTACCAAGCAACATATGCAGACAGAACTGAACAATTACGCTGACCCAAACGACCGCGCTAGCCAAGAAGAAGAGTTTAGTCTCGAACTTCGTACTCGCGATCGTGAACGCAAGCTACTGAAAAAAATCAGCAAAACCCTAGATCTTATCGACAAGGGTGACTACGGCTTTTGTGAAGCGTGCGGTGTAGAAATTGGCATCCGTCGCTTAGAAGCCCGCCCAACCGCCGATCTTTGCATTGACTGCAAGACTCTTGCAGAAATCAAAGAACGTCAGCTTGGCGTGTAAATCTTAATGAGTGCTGAGTTTACGCTTTTCGTACACTCAGCCGCTCTGCTCTAAACGCTATGTCTTCTACAAGCGACTTTTCTCTCCGTTCTTCTAGTGTAAATCATCCTCTCGATAGGTTATCCCCGTACGTCGGACGCTTTGCTCCGTCTCCTACTGGGCCTCTTCATTTTGGTTCTTTGTTAGCCGCCTTAGTAAGTTATTTGGATGCTCGTGCTCATCAGGGGCAATGGTTATTACGCATCGAAGATCTTGATCCACCCCGTGAAGATCCTACTGCAACGGACCATATTTTAACGACGTTGGATGCCTTTGGTTTGCATTGGGATGGCGAAGTCAGCTATCAAAGTCAGCGCACAGACTTATACGAAGATGCACTGGCGCAATTAATTGTCAACGGCACTGCCTTTGCGTGCACCTGCTCGCGTTCACAGCTGGCGGGAAAACCCCATCTTGGTCACTGCCAATCCGATACAACAGCCCCTCACGCTTGGCGTTTTTTATGTCCGACTCAAGCCTTAACCGTCCATGACCGTTGGCAACCAAGTCATACTTGGACATTACCCGAGGATATTGGTGATTTTGTCATTCGTCGTCGCGATGGCTTGTGGTCGTATCAATTGGCTGTGGTGGTGGACGACGCTGATCAAGGCATCACCCATGTGGTGCGCGGCATCGATTTACTCGATTCTGGTGTGCGTCAGCAACTGTTACAGCACGCGCTCAATTTACCCTCCCCGAGCTACGCGCACTTGCCTGTGGCGACCGAGCTTTCTGGGCAAAAGTTGAGTAAGCAAAATCATGCGCTGGCACTGGATAGCCATCATTGCCGCGACGTATTATGCCAAGCACTGCAATGGTTAAAGCAAGGGCCACCAGCCGATTTATCTACCTACTCGGTGGAACAAATATTGAGCTGGGCGGTGCAACATTGGCAACCGAATACCTTCGCTCAACAGACCTCTTGGCCGGCACCGCAAGGATTTTGTCAGCCTGTCAGTTAGGCGCTTTTGTGCTACTCTGCGAAACTCTGACTTACGGATTATGTATGTACGATTATCGCTTAAGCTTGGTAGTTTTGGTCGGCATCTACTTGATTTCTCCCATTATGATGGATTGGTGGCTGGATGTTAGCGGCGCTTGGTATCGTCCATTCGTTATCTGGTTGATCTTGATCGTGCTCTACATTTGGTTAAATCGCGGCCAGAGGCAAGACGATGACTTTTAGTCTTGCGCAGCTGTCGCTACTGATCCTTGGTTATCTCGCGGCATTGTTTTTAACCGCCTATGCTGTTGACCGCAACTGGATACCACGACATTGGGTACGTCACCCCATTATTTACGTGTTATCACTCGGAGTTTACGCCAGTGCCTGGGCTTTTTATGGTTCGGTCGGGTTAGCTTATCAATACGGCTATGGGTTTTTAGCCTATTACATCGGTATTTCCGGCGCGTTTGCCTTAACGCCCATTTTGATGAAACCCCTACTACAAATTACGCGGCGCTATCAGCTCAGTTCACTGGCGGACTTGCTGGCATTTCGTTATCGCTCACGAGCCGCCGGGATTTTAGTCTCGCTGTTTATGTTAGCCGTGGTTGTGCCCATGCTAACGCTGCAAATTACCGCGATCGGCGACACCCTTTACCTGCTCAATGATGAATTTCCAGTCAGTACGCTGGCCCTAGCGTATTGCGTGGTGATGATTGTTTTTGCCATATTATTTGGTGCGCGTCACGTTTCTCCGCGCGAAAAACATGAAGGATTAGTCTTGGCCATTGCCTTAGAATCGGTCATTAAAATAGTGGCAATATTAATCCTCGGCGGCTTTGCTCTGTTTTATGTCTTCAGCGATGTTGGTGGCATGAATCAATGGATCATGGACAACCAAGCACAGCTATCTAACCAACAAGTCACATTGCAAGATGGCCCGTGGCGCACTCTGTTGTTGGTATTTTTTGCGGCCGCGATTGCCATGCCGCATATGTTTCATATGGCATTTACGGAAAACAACAACCCTTCGGCTTTGCACAGCGCCAGCTGGGGATTTCCTTTATTTTTGCTGATCATGAGCTTGCCCGTGCTACCCATTCTTTGGGCTGGACTGTACTTGGATGTGGATACTCAACCCGCCTATTTTGCCTTGGGTATTGGCTTGGCTACCGACTCACCGGTACTGACACTGATGGTCTTTACTGGCGGTCTTGCCGCTGCCTCCGGCGTAATTATTGTATCGACACTCGCCACGGCAGCCATGTCACTGAATCATTTGGTCTTGCCGTTTTACACGCCTAAGCCGCAACAAGATTTTTACCGCTGGTTGCTATGGATGCGCCGCATCCTAATTGCGGTGATTTTAATGGCCGCTTACGGATTTTACGAAGTGGTCGGTGCCGTTCTCGACTTAAGTCAGCTCGGCATTTTAGCATTCGTCGCGGCCTCACAGTTTCTTCCCGGTGTGTTAGGAATGCTTTACTGGCCACGTTCTAACCGCCAAGGCTTTATTACCGGTTTGGTGGTCGGCACACTGACATGGATTTATGGCATGTTGTTGCCATTCTGTGAACTGGCCATGGGCTGGGAAATGCCTTTTTATGTCCCCGACGTCGACGAGAGTAACTGGCACCTAGCAGCAATGACAGCGTCCGCAATCAATGCGTTAAGCTTTATTTTAGTTAGCCTCAGTACCAAACAAAGTGCTGCCGAAAAAACCGCGGCTGACGCCTGTTCTGTCGACAAGGTCTCCATGCCCAGTCGTCGTGCATTAATTGCCAACAGCTCTCAAGAAGTCATCAATGCGTTGAGTAAACCTCTTGGACGTTATGTTGCCGAGCGCGAGGTATATCAAGCCCTCAGCGATCTCGAGTTACCCTCATACGAAGACAGACCCTACGCGTTAAGACAACTGCGCGTGCGCATCGAAGCCAACTTATCCGGCTTGATGGGACCAACGGTGGCGCACGAAATTCTCGCTCGCTACTTGCCGACCAAAAATGATGAATTACAGGGCGAGGACATCCATCAAATTGAGCAACGTTTAGAAGGCTATCAAAATCGCCTTGGCGGACTGGCTAACGAACTCGATAATCTACGACGCTACCACCGTCAAACGCTCGAACGCTTGCCCATGGGCGTGTGCTCACTCGCCAGCGATGGTGAGGTGATGATGTGGAACAAAGTCATGAGTGAACTGACCGAAACCAGTGCACAGGCCGTTACGGGGGCCAAAGTATCCCGACTGCCAGAACCTTGGGGGGCATTACTATCCAGTTTTCTAGAGAGTTCGGCCATGCACAATTACAAGCAGCGTGTGGATCTGAACGGCCGTCCGCGCTGGTTCAGTCTGCACAAAGCCTTGATCGAAGCCAGTGGCCAACAACCCGGTGGCATCGTTATTTTGATGGAAGATCAAACAGAAATTCAAATTCTTGAAGACGAACTGATTCACAGTGAGCGCTTAGCGTCGATCGGTCGTTTAGCCGCAGGGGTGGCACACGAAATTGGTAATCCAATTACTGGCATCGACTGCTTAGCGCAAAACATGCGCTACGAAACCGATAATCCTGCATTATTGGAAATGGCCAATCAAATACAAGATCAAACGCGCCGAGTGACCCGTATTGTTCAATCATTGATGAATTTTTCGCACGCGGGTCATCACAGCACCGAACATGAGATCGTCGATTTGCATCATTGTATTGACGAAGCCGTGCAACTGCTTAAATTAAGTAAACGCAGCCAAGACATCGACTTTATCAACGACTGTCCAAAATCATTAGCCTCGATAGGCGATGCGCAACGCTTGGTGCAGGTGTTTGTGAATTTACTCGGTAACGCTTGCGATGCCTCCAAACCTGGCGACAAAGTTCGCATAGAAAGTGACATTCAAGATGAAAAACTGGTGGTTAAAATCATCGATGAAGGCCATGGCATCTCGAAAGAGACATTGAGTCGTATTTTCGAGCCATTTTTTACCACCAAAGAGGTCGGCAAAGGTACTGGGCTTGGGCTGGCTTTGGTATACAGCATCATTGAAGAGCATTACGGCACCATCAGTATCGACAGTCCATTAACCGAAGCGGGCGGGACTTGTGTTAAAGTCAGTTTACCGCAAGCAGATAAAGCGAACTTAGTTTGAGTGTTAACACGTCATTGATGAGAATCACTAAAACCATGGAAAATCTTTTATGAGTCACATTTTGGTCGTTGAAGATGAAACCATCATCCGCCAATCCGTACGTCGTCTGTTGGAACGACATGGTCATCAAATTGCTGATGTGGATTCTATTGATAAGGCGAAAAGTTTGGACCCATCCAGCTTTGACCTAGTCATTAGCGACCTGCGCTTACCTGGTGGCAATGGTACCGACCTGATTGCGCTTGCTCGCCCCACTCCTGTACTTATTATGACCAGTTACGCCAGTCTCCGCTCGGCAGTCGACGCGATGAAAATGGGCGCAGTGGATTACATTGCCAAGCCTTTTGATCACGACGAAATGGTCAATACCGTCACCGCTATCTTGCAACGTGATATTTCTGAAAGTAACACCAACGCCGAAGACGATGCGCCAGACGTATCTGCCGAAACTGACGATACCAAGTCTGGCATCATCGGCAGCAGCGATGCCATGCAAATACTGTTTCGTAAAATTGCCAAGGTCGCGCCCACAGACGCCACGGTGCTAATTCAAGGTGAGTCCGGCACAGGGAAAGAACTGGTTGCCAAGGCACTGCATCGTCAGAGTCGTCGTGCTAAATGTGCTCTTATTTCGGTTAACTGTGCGGCAATCCCAGAAACACTGATCGAATCTGAACTTTTTGGCCACGAGAAAGGCGCATTTACCGGTGCCACGGCGTTGCGCCAAGGCTTAGTGGAAGCAGCTGATGGCGGCACACTCTTTCTTGATGAAATTGGTGAATTGCCGTTGGAGGCCCAAGCACGCCTTTTGCGTGTACTGCAAGAAGGTGAAATACGCCGCGTGGGGTCAGTGCAAAGCCAGCAAGTGGATGTTCGTTTGATTGCAGCAACACATCGCAACTTACGCGAGCTGTCCAGAAAAGGTGAATTTCGTGAAGATTTATACTATCGACTGAACGTATTAGAGTTGCATTTACCGCCACTGCGAGCGCGCGGTGACGACGTTATCGAAATTGCTGAATCTTTGCTAAAACGCGTGGCAGAACGTATGAACGTGGCGGGAATGAAGTTCAGCACCTCCGCGCTTGAAGCGATTGCCACTCATCAATGGCCGGGCAACGTGCGCGAATTAGAAAACGCCATCGAACGTTCCGTTATTCTCGCCGATGACAACATCATTACCGCAGAGCTTTTGGACATTTCCCCACCTGCAGACCGTTATTTGAGTCATGCATTAAAGGAAAACTGGAGCAATGAAACCGCGGATTACAATCTGGCTGACAATGCCGACTCATCATCCATTTATAAGCAGCACAGTTCCAAGGCAGATTTTTCATCCAATTCATCCGACTCAAACACCAGCGGTCAGACAAACAATATGGATACCCAGCAAGGAGAATTATCATTGGATGATTACTTCATGCACTTTGTACTGGAAAACGAAAGTACGATGAATGAAACCGAATTGGCAAGCAAACTCGGCATCTCTCGTAAATCCCTCTGGGAACGACGTCAACGCATCGGCATTCCTCGCAAAAAAGGCAGTAAGTAAACAATCTTAGCGAGGGTACTCAGAAAGCCTTATTCAGAAGTTCTGTCTACTTCTGCCGAATCTGAGCAGCCTTTACCTAAGGTTACACAACAGGACACAGTCTGTTACTTATCAGCACAAATTGTCCTACAGAATCTAAACAGATCTCTAAAACTGACAAAGAATAAATATAACCTATTGTTTTAATTGGTATTTTTATTCTTGGCACGGTAATCGCTTTATTAATACTATAACCGGATGGAAAAGCCGGAAAAAGAAAAACCAAGCCAACATCAATAATAAAAATAAAAACACCATAATAATAAGAACAGCGGTGTTGGCGGTCTTCAAAGAGTACGCACTGATAAAAATAACAAAGCGGCTCTTCGAAGATGGTAAATTAGAATAATAAAAATAATGAAGATTTTTTAAAAAGCCGCTTTTGCGGTTTTTTTTATGCCTGTACGGAATTAAATAGGCCCTGAATAAAGCGCTCCTTAAAAACTCACTGCTGTATATACTTGAGACGCTCACTGCAAACTCCAGCGCTTTGTATCTTTATGCTACACAATGCCTTGTAGCCACCAGCCCAAAGATCTCCGAGATCAACCACCCTGTTGGCAACCTCACATTCAGGCTGTTCAACGCTACTGGCTTACATGCTGGCTTTGATTGTTACCCTGATCTACTGCTTTCTTCGCTACTGTTTCTCACTGCCGTTACTCAATAATTACAATTTGTTACCGATTGGCGTTCTTTTGTGTATGCAAACGTAACACTTTCGACTACATATGATGACAAAAGTTAACGATCGAAATTTAAGTTATTGAAAAATATGAGATTTTTAAAACTGGCACGGCAACTGCTTTAGTACAAATACAAGAATGTTGACTGACCCATA
>JARGOI010000064.1:613-9928 GCA_029212275.1 Thalassolituus sp. | reverse complement strand
AGTAGCTCAGCCCTTTTGGGTCAATCCAAGGGTAATGCGCTGGCCAATTATCTAACCGTTGTTGGTGAATTTTGGGTGCAAAAAGTTCGGTTAACGATGAGCTAGCCGCTTCGTGCCAATCGGCCCGACGAGCAAAGTTAACGTAGGCATCTACGGCAAAGCGAACGCCGGGAAGCACATGTTCTTCAGATAGCACTTCTTCACGCGTTAAACCCACCGCTTCGCCCAGCTGTAACCATGCCTCAATGCCACCCGTTTCACCCGGTGCGCCATCGTGGTCAATAATACGTTGGATCCACTGAGCACGGGTGTCCCTATTGGGGCAATTCGCCATAATGGCAGCATCTTTTAACGGAATATTAATCTGGTAATAAAAGCGGTTAGCCACCCAGCCGCGTATTTGCTCTTTGTTAAGTGTGCCTTCGTGCATCATCACGTGATACGGGTGGTTAATATGATAAAAACGCTCCATATCGCGAATGCGTGTTTCAAATTCTTGCAGTGACCAAGGCGTTTTTTCTGTCATCTTAGAGCTCGATATTCATATTGTCATACGACACCTCAATGCCGTGTTGGGTCAGTATATCGCGTTCTTCAGATTCCTCATCTAGAATTGGGTTGGTATTGTTGATATGAATCAAAATTTTGCGCGGTTTATCGAGCGTGTCTAAAAACTCAATCATTCCGCCTTCTCCGAATTGCGGTAAATGCCCAATTTTTCTTGCAAGTAACGGTCGCCCTACAGAAGCGAGTTCGTCATCCGTCCAAAAGGTGCCATCTACTAACACGCAATCAGCCTCTGTCATTGCTTGTTCAACGTGTGGCTCAATCACGCCTAGGCCCGGTGCGTAGAAAGTTGTTTTGCCGGTGGATATTTGGTGAATAATCATGCCAATGTTATCACCTTCGTGCGGATCGTTGCGGTGGGGTGAATACGGTGGCGCTTTGCTTTTTAACGGTAAAGCAGTGAACTCCAAATCATCAATGTTAGGAATTGTAAACGCATCGCCGTTCAATGGGATTGGATGGTCTTCAACGCCACAGAAATGCTCCAAAATATTAAAAATAGGGAAGCCCGTGGTTAAATCTTGTTTCACCATGTCCGTGCAATAGATGGTGAGTGGATCGCCTTCACGCAAAATCAGCAAACCCGTCGCGTGATCAATTTGGGAATCAAATATCACAATGGCTTCAATGCCCGTGCCGCGTACTTTGTTTTTAGGGTGAATCTCGGGAAAGTTTTCTAGTTGCGCACGTACGTCAGGCGATGCGTTAAATAATGCCCAATGTTCACCGTCGGACGACACAGCAATGGATGATTGGTTGCGGGTGGAGGCTTTAATGGTTCCTGCTCGTACAGCTTTGCAATTTGGGCAGCTACAATTCCACTGAGGGAAGCCACCACCAGCACCTGAGCCTAAAACACGAATTTGCATAAAAGCGACCTGATTATTTGATAAATTTCGTGTCATTTTAATGCAGATACTGATAGCTAAGTGATTATATTTTAATATTAAAGTCAAGAAACCAATGAGTTAAAAAAGCTTATGGAGATAGGGCTATCAGTCAGAATATAAAGAAAGCAAGGTTTAAAGTAATAAGTGAGACTTTAAATGTTTTATTGGTGACGGTATTACTTAAGCGCAAATGTAAACTAAGCTTTTGTTGACAACATTGGCATGACGATGGCAATGAATATCTTGTATAAACGGGGTTTTTATTCTTCAAAAAAATAAATTTATTTTATTTAGCTTCATTTTAAAAAAAATGGCTCTAGGTCACTATAAATCCTCTATTTGTTGTAAATTTCGTTCTGTCATTGTAGAGAGTTGACAGTGCTTTTTTTTGTGGTATCTTTTACACCTCATGGATGAAAATTATAGCTCTTTGAATTTGGTATCAGAGCGCTTTAAATGCAGCGTTAAGCCCCATTTTTACTAGGGTAAGACGCAATTAATCTTTGGCTATTCGTCCATTATTTTGTTATTTATAACTCTAATGTTGTGGGGATAGTTCGTTGATTAAAAAAGCGTGTTCGTCATCTGTTGTTTGTCTAGCCTTAGTGGCGGTTCTTTTTACACAAAACCTTTGGGCAGCGGAACAACCTGCTGTGGCGATTAAAGAGCCTAAAGTGGGTGAGAAAGTCAGTAAATATTCTCGAAAACACCTGAACCTAGAATTGCTCTGGGCAGAGTTGGAAAGCTCGTTTCGTAATACCCGTAAATTTCGAGTTGTGAGTCGCAATAAAGAAGTTATCGCTGATATTAGAGAAGAGCAGCAGTTTGCCGAATCTGACTTAGCCAAAGGCGATGCAGCGGCAACAGGAGTAATGTCTAATGCACACTATCTTATTTTGCCGAAGGTGCAAAACTTCAAGTTTTATCGTTCTCATAAAGCACTGCCAAATTTTGATGATAAGTACAAACGACAAGACTCTGGTTTAATTCACCTGACAGCTCAGATGGTCGATACGGCATCGGGACAGGTGGTATCAACTTTCGACCTTAAAAGTTCTTTTGCGACAAAATCCGCGATTGTGAATGGCAAGGGTGGGGTGCCTAATAATACGAACTTTACAAAAATGGCAAAAGAGGTGTCGGCGAATCTAGCCGATCAATTTGTTGATGCTGTTTACCCCATGAAAGTCGTCAAGCGAACACGTAAAAATCAAATCATTATTAATCGCGGTAAAGATGGTGGCCTGAAAAAGGGTCAAAAATATAAGGTGTTTTTTGCGGGTGAAGAATTATTTGATCCTGATACAGGCGAGTCTCTTGGTTCTGGCGAGGAGTTAGTTGGAACAATAGAAATTGTTCGAATTAACCCTAAAGCAAGCTATGGCAAGATTCTTTCTGAGGAAGACCCTGAATATGGCCCTATCGGGGTCGGCGACATTGTTCGTAAACCGCAATAGCTTAATAAGGGAATAGTTATGAATGGATTCAATAAAAGCATATTTTTTTCAATATCAATGTTGGCCATATTGTTAGTTAGTCAGCTGTCATTGGCAGCACCTGCTACCTTAAAGCAACAGAAAAACAAGGTGAAAATTGCTGTTATGGGGCAAGGAGACTTTCACCCTGATCGTACAGTTCAAGGCAATATTCGTACTTTGCCCGATGGTTTAGCAGCGCGTTTAATTGAGCAGTTATCAGCAACTAAACGTTTTGATGTGGTGGAACGTAGTGCGTTGCGCCACGTTATTCGTGAGCAACAATTTGGTGCAGATATAAAAGAAACGGACTTAGATAAGGTCATTGAGGAAACTGTAGACGATTTAGCTGATGTGAATGGCTGGACAGTGGCGGCTGCAAGTTCTGCTGCAGATCATAATGATCGTCTAAAAGAATTTAAGAA
Source organism: Thalassolituus sp. (assembly GCA_029212275.1). Lineage (GTDB taxonomy): Bacteria > Pseudomonadota > Gammaproteobacteria > Pseudomonadales > Oceanobacteraceae > Thalassolituus. The sequence continues at coordinate 6,571 of JARGOI010000064.1, read as the reverse complement.
TTTGGGGACGGCTATTGGTGCAGACTATATTGTTTATGCTGTACTAGAAAAACAAAGAGGGTCACAAAAAAAGACAGCGGTCCCTTTTAGTGATAGTCAGCGCGTGATGGTTAAAAACCAAGTGGATGCGCGTTTGCGGTTACGGGTAATTGATGCTGTTACAGGCCGTATTATTGGCGCAGATAGTCTTCGTACTAAAATTTCTGACACTGCGTTTACGGGTAAAGAGGCTACGCAGGATGAGTATTCAATGTTTGATCACTTGGGCTTGCAAGCAGCGATCAGTGTTTTGGATATGATTTTCCCTGCACAAGTAATCAGCGCTGATCCTTGGGTTGTGAACCGAGGTAGCAATGAGCAAGTCTCTGTTGGTGATCTCTATGAGATTTCTCGTGAGGGAAAAGATATTAAAGATGCTTCAGGCATTTCAATTGGCAAGTTACGTAAAGATATTGGCCTAGCTAAAGTAAACCAAGTTCAGAAAACGTTCTCGGTTCTTTCCGTTATTGAAGGTAATTTAAAGATCAATGATCTTGCCATCGCTCAGAAAAAAGAAAGTGGTTTATCAGTTGGAAAAACAGCGCCTTCGTTACATAAAAGCTCAGATATAGGCGGCCAACCCGCTCAACGACCTCGTTTAGCAGTTGGGCTTGTGAAAGCTCATTCAACAGCGACGACGGGTATTGATGCTAATTTGCATATTCCAGCTTTTACCGACACCTTAATTTCTCGTTTAGCACAAACCAAACGTTTTCAATTAATTGATCGTCAGGAAACCGATCAACTGATTGATGAGCAGTTGGCGCAGGCGATGGCAGAGAACCGAGATATGGTGTCGGCGATGGGCCAGTTAAAAGGTGCAGATTATGTTGCTATTGGCAGTGTTGCTAGTTTTACGATAGAAGAGCGAACAGTGCGTTTACCGGGTTCTTCTCGTACCTTTGTCTCGCAGGCAGGGCATATTGAAGGCAATATGCGTATTGTTAATGCACGCACCGGCGATATTATGGAGTCACGTAAGATTTCTGTGAGTCAATCGGTAGAAAAAACGGGTTCTGAGACTAGGATTATTTCTGAACTTGCAGATGCATTTGCTGATCAGGTTACCGTTAACTTAATGAATGCCATTTACCCTATCAAGGTGGCGGCTATTGTGTCAGGTGTTGCTTACATCAATAGAGGTTCCGATGGTGGTTTATCTGTTGGTGAAAAGCTCCGTGCCGTTCGTCCAGGCGAAGCGATCATTGATCCAGATACAGGTGTTCAATTGGGTGTGGCAGAAGAGGAGCTGGGCACTGTTGAATTAAATGAGGTGGAGGATGCTCGTTCAAAAGCAGCGACAAATGGAGTCGCGTTGTTAACGGGTGATATTTTAAAGCGACTGGATCATTCTAAAGGGCGGCTTAGTCAGCAAGGGTTGGCGTCAATAACTCCAAAACGTACAGGTGGTGATGCGACAAAAAATGACGGAAAGGTGCTGACGCTAGCGGTAGGAAAAATTAAAATAAATCCACGTGGAAATAACCAGCAATTAGTGGGGATTAATGATGCGCGTATCACCAATGATTTGATGATTAAATTATCACAATTTCCAGAGTTCGACATTATGGAGCGTAAGGAGATTGACCAGATATTGGATGAAAAAGCGTTTACTTCGATTGCAGCGGGTTCAGCACCTGACACTACGCTAAGTGAGTTGAAGGGAGCTGACTACCTTATTCATGCTGCTATAGATGATTTTAGCGTTCGTGCAGAGAGAAAAAAAGTGCCTTACACCAATGAGATTCAAATACGTTATTTTGGTACGGTCGAGGCTGGCGTTCGATTAATTGATGTCCATTCTGGCCGTTTAACCAGCGCTATCAAGGTGAGGGTTAATGAAAGAATTAAGCAAGTAGAGAGTCAGGCGCTTGCAGTTAATGATTTGTTGGATTTATTAACAACTGAAATAGCGACTCAAATCAGCGATGATTTATCGGCCCGTCAAAAAGGTGAGCTAGTCCCCATAGGGCGTCGAGCTAAGCAAGCTGAAAGTAAGCCTGCTCCCGCCGTTAGACGGCCAAACTTTTAATTTTAGAGAGCAAGCAAATCGTTATGAATTCTAATAAATTAATAATTTGTATTTCTATTATCTGCTTGGCTTGCTTATCTACAAGCTTGTTCGCTTTTGATGCGTTATCGTCATTTTCAAAAGCGGTGAGTGCAGTAGGTGGCGCTGCGGTTAAAAATACAGCAGAAAAAACTGTTGCGACAAAACCCGCTTCATTGAAGGCAGGGGTAAGCTCCAATAGAAAGGTTGTTTACGAAGGCTATACAAAAGATATGTTAGCCATTAAAAAAATGATTTCATCTGGAGAGGTGGGGCAAGCGATTAAGTTACGCCAAAAAGGTATTACGGATCCAAATAAACTTGATTTATTGGCTAATTTAGAATTAGGGCTGATGGCGCTGGATGCGGAAGATGTGACATTGGCCCAAGCCAGTTTTTCCAGTGCAGAAAGATCTCAAGTGGCTAAAAAAGAGAGAGGTACCGTTTCAAGCTTCTTATCAGGTTTAGGATCTGCGGGTGTCTCAACAATTAGTGGTAATGAAGAGCTGGGTGAGTATCCAGGTGTTGGGTTTGAGCGTGTTTTGATGCTGAATTATAAATCGATAGCCTATCTGCTAGAAGGTGACCGTAATGCCTATAACGTGACAAGGCGAGCGATTGATTTACAAAACATGGAGAAAGAAGCATTTGATGAGAGAATTCGTGAAGCGAAAAAAGAAATAGCCAAAGAAGAAAAAGAGCAAAAAGAAAAAGGAGCCGAGCTGGCAAATGTTGGCTTTGGTTCAATAATAAAAAACCAGTACAAAGGCTCTAATAAGGAAGCATCTAAAGTAGCCAGCGCATTTGTTAACCCATTCGGTTTTTATGTTGCAGGTGTAGTACAAGAGCTCGATAGCTATGAAGATAGATCACTTAGAGATAATGCTCGTATATCCTATAAAAAGGCGCTTGAGCTTAACCCTAAAAGTGATGTTATCAAACAAGCTATTAAAGACATTAAAAAGCCCGCGCCTACGGGGCGTCGTTTGGTTCATGTTATCGCAGGCGATGGTTTTGCTCCCGAGAAAAAACTTCTGAAATTTGATCTAAGTTTAGGGTTTGGGCCGCCAACACTTATTGAGTTACCTATTTATGAGGCAGTAGACTCACAGGTTTACCGTATTGAAGCACAAACATCGACAGGTAAACGCTGGGCAAGGCTTTCTGAAGTGGCCGATATTACGGCTTTAGCATTGCGTCATCAAAAAGAAGCGGGGCCTTTAGAGCAACTACGTATGATGACGACGGTTATACGTAATGTTATCGAAGGGCATGCCTGGAATCAAGCTGCGCAAAGTGCTGGGGTTTTTGGTTCGTTGGTTAATTCGGTTAAATCTGAGCGAGATAAAATGGTTCACCCTGATACACGTTCTTGGACAACGTTACCATCAAAATTAATGGCAGCACGTTTTTACGTTCCAAAGTCTGTTTCGCAAATTAAAATAAGCACCTATAACCGACAGGGTAAACGGCTGAATAGTAAGCTCGTGAAAATTGATAAGGGGAGCCATAATATCGTTTATGCAAGATCGCTAAATAAAACGTTATATACGGCTAGTAGTGACAAAATGTGGGTGAAAATGAGATGAAAACTTTATATATATTAATGGCCTGTGTTTTCTTAATGGCATGTAGTACGGTGAATAGCATAGGGCAGCAGCCGACGGTTAGGAATCATCAGCAAAATACAGTGAGTACAGCGCATGCACGTGCTCGATTAATTGCTGGCTCAAAAAATTTGGTTGGAAAGATAGATCTAGTTGATGTTCGTTTTGGTTCAGTGGGCCAACTTCAGCGCGCAGAAGTGTCGGTACAAAATTTATCTAATAAACGTTACTCATTGGAATACATGTATTCTTGGGAGGATCAACAAGGGTTCAAAATAAATCAAAATACAGTTTGGAAGCGTTTTAGCTTAGGCCCTAGGGAAATCAAAAGCTTTCAAACACTTGGAGTGACACCTCAGGCATACAACTTAACGATGACTGTTAGATTGCCTGATGACTTCTTTATTCACCAAGAAAAAAGCAACCCTGATCGATAAAGTGATGCTTAATTTTGACCAAAACTTCACACTAAATAAATAGGATATTTATGAAAACTCTAAAAATTTCAACCTTATTAGCGGTAGCGGCTGTTCTGTCTGCTTGTCAGACAAATCCCCTTATTACTGGTGGGCAGTCAAATGTGTCTATCGTGGGGTCAGGTGAAAGAGGGCATCTATCTGCTGAACTAACTATGGCTGATTATACTGAGCTGGCAGAAACGGTCACTAATAAAATGTTATCTTCAGGCTTAGTACAAACATGGGGCAATAAAAGGCCTCGACTGATTTTGGCTAAACTAAGAAATAATACAGATAATGAAAGTATAAGGATGCAAGATATTTATGATCGTATTACTGAAACATTACTGAACTCTGGTTTATTAAGGTTGGTTGATACATCGGCGACAAGTTTCGACTATGTTGTGCGTTCTGAATTATCGTCTAATCGCCAATTTGGTTCTAATGGACAACAGCTTGTAGGTTATAAATTAGAATTAAAAATGATGACCTTAGATGGTGAAATGAAGGGGCAGTGGTCTGGTTTGCTGACGTTGGCAAAGGGTAAAAGGAGCTTTCTATAACTGAGAACAGCTGGATTTAATATAAAAAAAGGTTCCAATAGGAACCTTTTTTATATTAAATTATCGGTTGTAGATATACATTGTTACTTCAAAGCCGAAACGTAAGTCTTTATATGTTGGTGTTTCCCATTTCATCTCTCTTCTCCTCGATATTCTTTTGTTTTTTGTTCAGTAGTAATTCTAACTTTAGTTAGAGTATATGTTTTTCAATAACGAAAGCAAGGGCTTTGTTAAGCTGCTGCGTTTGAGCAGGTCGGGCAATTAGGGTTTCGTGGTAGCGTCATGCTTTGCCAATCCATTGAAAGAGCATCGAGTAATAACACGCGACCTTGTAGAGATTTACCTGCACCAGTGAGAACTTTAATTGCTTCGAGTGCTTGCATGCTACCGATGATGCCCGTGATAGGTGCTATCACGCCATTGTCTGAACAGCTTTGATCTACTGCTCCATCGCGTGGGTATAAGCAGTTATAGCAAGGGCAGGTGTTATCGCGTGAGTCAAACACAGAAATTTGTCCTTCAAACCGAATGGCAGCACCGGAAACTAAGGGTGTTTTAGCGGCGACACAGGCATCGTTAATGGCAAAGCGGGTTTCAAAATTATCGCAGCAATCTATAACGATATCAGCTTGTTTTACCTGCTCTAATAATTTCGCATCTTCTAGTTTTTTGTTAAGCGCAGTTATCTTAATAAGCGGGTTGATGGCGTGAAAAGATTTTTTTGCCGACTCAACTTTTGCTAGACCAATGTCGTTGCTTGTATGGGCCACTTGGCGTTGTAGATTGGAAAGGTCGACCTCATCGAAATCACTAATCACTAGGTGGCCGACACCTGCTGCCGCCAAGTAAAGCCCAACAGGGCTGCCCAAGCCACCCATGCCAATAACAAGCACCCTTGAGTCGAGGAGTGCCTGCTGACCTTCTATATCAATTGATGGGAGCATAATCTGTCGGCTGTATCGTAATAGCTGGTCGTCGTTCATAGGTATTTTAAGATTATTAGTGTGCTAATTATGTTAACTGAGTTTTGTATCCATTGCTTGACAGTGAGGCATCTAAGGCTATTATTGGCTCGCATTTATGCATGGGTGTCACCCATCAGCAAAATAGAATGAATTTTAATGTATGGATGGGGTTGATTTATATAATCGCCACCCCATATCGGTATAGCTATTTATTGAAAACGTATTAAACAATTAGGAGATTGAGATGAGTAATAGAACATGGTTAGATAATGCTTT
>JARGOI010000064.1:0-603 GCA_029212275.1 Thalassolituus sp. | reverse complement strand
ATTAGGAGATTGATACATGAATTTACGTCCATTAGGTGATCGCGTCATTATTAAACGTGTTGAAGAAGAAGCATTAAGCGCGGGTGGTATCGTACTACCTGATTCAGCAAAAGAAAAACCAAGCCGCGGTGAAGTTCTTGCTGTTGGTAATGGCTCTACTAATGATAAAGGTGAAACACGCCCTATGTCTGTAAAAGTTGGCGACAATGTTTTGTTTGGCAAATATGCAGGCACAGAAGTTGAAGTAGACAGCAAAGAACTATTAGTGATGAGCGAAGGCGACATCATCGCGGTTGTTGAGTAAATTAAAATTTAAATAAGGAAAAGAAACATGGCAAAGCAAGTTAAATTTGGAGATGACGCACGCAGCTTAATGGTTGAAGGTGTTAATACACTCGCAAAAGCAGTCAAGGTAACGTTAGGCCCTAAAGGGCGTAACGTTGTTTTAGATAAAGGATTCGGCGGCCCAACCATCACTAAAGATGGTGTGTCGGTTGCAAAAGAAATCGAATTAAGTGACAAGTTCCAAAATATGGGCGCACAGATGGTTAAAGAAGTGGCCGCTAAAACATCAGATGTTGCCGGTGACGGTACAACAACAGC
>JARGOI010000063.1 GCA_029212275.1 Thalassolituus sp. | reverse complement strand
GAGTGATTGCAGGCCTAGACGAATGACTGTTCAAGACAGAACCCGGCTTATCGGCCGACTCCACTTGATTTAAGAAAACCCGATCAAAGAAATTTGATCGGGTTTTTTATTGGCTAAAAGCTAAGCCGGTTTTGTTCGAATAGAAACTGTAGACCGTTGGGATGACTACCACTATTGGGATGACTGTCCGAGTTGTTGTGACTTCTGGTAATTATGAAGTTGTTGATGTAAAAAAGTTATCAGTAATATTAAGAAATAAAGAGAAATTTAAAATGAAGATAATTATTGATAATAGATTAGAATCGGTTTGTTACTACGATGGAGAGTCAATGGGAGGTGGCGACATCGATTTTTTATGTAGTAAATGCGGTGAATACGTCAAACATGAAACTATACAATTTTTGATGCAATCAAATCGCTTGGATAAAGAGTACAAAACTGAACTGAATGATTTTTTTGATACTAATTCGGAGCTTTTAAAAGGACATAAAGCATATGTAGGATTATTATCGTGCAATTACTGCGGGTGTGAATATGCGATATACCTTGGTTATGGTGAAGTTCAGCCTGCTCGATATCAAGCGTCTTTAATTTCGGTTGCAGAAATTTAGGAAATTCTATAAAGACATATACAGACACTCCTGCGGTGTATAAGCATAACTCGGTTCTAGCGCCTTCACACTCCTTACAAATCTGTTTCTCACTTTCTTCGTTTTGAAAAAGGGAGAATAAAAAAATAAAGACATATATTGACGCTCCTGCGGTGTGACAAATAAAGACAGTTATTCGAAGGGAAAAATCTTAGATTCAAGGAGATTCAAGAGGTCAGTAGAAGCAGAAAAAGCTATTTATCAGCTGGCCGATGGTGAATAAAAAGAAAACGCTCTAGATGCTCTGAAGAATGGTAGGATTAAATCTGAAATAGCTCGGTGGCCTCGATGATAGAAAAAAAATTTATTGATAATCTAAAATTTCTCCAACCATTAAAGACGGTAGTGATATCAGTAGATGAGGGTAGAATTATAGATGAAAGAATTTATTCATATAATCCCTACTATTTCGTTTTGTCAAAGGATAAGTCTTCAGGTGATTATTTGATTAGGTCTTGTCTAGTTACTAACAGCGATTCAGCAGCATATCGGGCTTTACTTGATAATGTTGAAAATTATAATTCATCTGAGTGTTTAGAATTAGAAAATGAAATTTTAGGAGTTGAATCTTATAAGTACTCCGATGTGATTAATTATCTCAAAAACGATCTCTGTGAGAAAATACTAGAGTCGGCATCTTATAGATTTAAAGATGGAAAGTTTATTCATAAGAAAATAGGAACTACGAAGTATGAGTTCTATTACCTTGATAAAAAAATAGATTCGAATGAGCTGCCTTACGCGATACTTTTTAAGCTTAGTTGGAAAAAAATTAAAGGAGAAATACCGAATAAGTCACTTTAATAAAGATTAAAAATCAATGAGATAGAAGTTTCGTAGCTGCAGGCACCACCGGCACTGGGAGCCTCTACCCAGACAAATAAATACAGTCATTCGAAGGGAATAATCTTCGTATTTCGGCCTTAAATTCCGACGGCTAATTTAAAAAATATCTTAGGTGAGTGAAACCAATTATTTTCAGGCTTTGTGCACGAATTATATGAATTTTAGACGCAAAAAAATCTCAGAGATTTCTGATATAAGGTTGATTGGCGAAATGTTTGATTTTTAAAGCTAGGAAGGCCTGAGTTTACACGTCTAAATTTCAGATCGTTGTTGTCACTATCTATAATTTATATGTGATTTTATAGTGTTTTTGCAGGAATTTATGCTGAAACGGAGTTTTGTAAGGTTAATTGAAATTTGCGCTTGAGCCTCTAGAGTGTAACAGTGTAATACAATTAGCACATTACAGGAGATACCGTGTCTGAAAACAAAGATAAGTATAGTATCGATAATACTGACTACTCAGTTGGTCAGGATAATATTAAAAAATGGGGTTTTGATATCCATAACCCAGTATTCGGAATAAGCAGCGGTCTTATTCTGGCTTTTTTAATCGCTACGTTAGTGACTGATCCTTCTGTAGCAAAAGAAGCGCTTGACGGTTTGAAATGGAATATTATCGGCACTTTCGACAAGTTTTTCATGTGGTCTGCCAATATATTTGTGGTTTTCTGCATCGTTATTGCGCTATCGCCATGGGGCAAGATTCGTCTCGGCGGGCCCGATGCTAAGGCCGAGCACTCGAGAATTTCTTGGCTGTCGATGTTATTTGCCGCAGGCATGGGTATCGGTCTTATGTTTTGGGGTGTCGCTGAGCCTGTCGCCTATTTTACCGGTTGGTATGAAACCCCTCTGGGTGTCGAACCCAATACACCTGAAGCGGCCCGCATGGCTCTCGGTGCCACTATGTACCACTGGGGCCTTCACCCTTGGGCTATTTATGGTGTTGTGGCACTGTCTCTGGCATTTTTCTGTTACAACAAAGGTCTGCCACTTTCTATGCGCTCTGTGTTCTACCCAATTCTGGGTGATCGTGCATGGGGATGGCCGGGGCACATAATCGATATTCTCGCGGTACTGGCGACGCTATTTGGTTTGGCAACCTCGCTTGGGCTCGGCGCTAGTCAGGCAGCAGCAGGTATTAATCATGTGTTTGGTATCGAATCCAATATCGGCCTGCAAATTGGTGTCATCGTCGGCGTTACCTTGCTGGCAATTATTTCAGTCATTCGAGGCCTTGAGGGCGGTGTAAAACTGTTGAGTAACGTCAATATGCTCATCGCGTTTGTACTGCTCATATTTGTTGCCTTGGTAGCAGCTTCCGTCGCATTCGGATCTATTCCCACGACGTTGATGGCGTATGTTCAGAACATTATCCCGTTAAGTAATCCTCACGGTCGCCCCGATGAAGCGTGGCTTCAGGGTTGGACAGTATTTTATTGGGCATGGTGGATCTCATGGTCGCCATTCGTTGGTATATTTATCGCACGCGTGTCGAAGGGCCGTACAATACGCGAGTTTTTAACCGCAGTACTTGTAGTACCGACGACAGTTACCGTCCTTTGGATGTCTGTTTACGGCGGCATTGGGATTGATCAGGTTGCCAACAAAATCGGGACTTTGGGTGCAGACGGCCTGACCTCAGTGCCGTTGGCGATGTTCCAGATGTTTGACGCTTTGCCAATGGGTTCGATCCTCTCGGTAATTGCTATTGTTTTGGTGATGGTGTTTTTTATCACCTCATCCGATTCAGGCTCTTTAGTTATTGATAGCATTACGGCCGGTGGCAAGATTGATGCACCGATTCCTCAGCGAATTTTCTGGGCGTCGGTAGAGGGTGCTATCGCAGCCGCCTTGTTATGGATTGGTGGTAAGGAGGCGATTCAGGCGCTGCAAGCAGGTGCTATTTCAACCGGCTTGCCGTTTACCTTTGTGTTGCTTCTCATGTGCGTCAGCTTAGTGATGGGCTTACGGACGGAACCGAAGAACTAACAATATCTTTAAGTAAAAAGCCCAGCATTTGTTGGGCTTTTTTTATTGGCAAAGTTCTTTTACACAGCGGTCGCCAAGACGCCATTTTTGCATCTGCGCTTGCAGCAGTTCTGCGGTTGCAATCGCATCCACCAAGGCATTGTGGTTTTCATATTCGGGCAAGTGATAGCGTAAGCGCGTATCGGGCAGTCTTAGTGATGGTAGTGGCTTGCCTAGCAGGCGATTAAACCACCGCTGGCTGTGAGTTAAACAGCTTGCTTCTAATGCAAACGTATCGATGACAGGGAACAGCCACGGCTGAGACCACAAGGCAAAGCCAAGCTTCCTGAAAAACTCGCGCTCCATTGCTCGGTAATGCACAACGCACAGGCGTCCGGCCATAGCATCAAGCAACTCGGGCATAATAGAGTCAATCGTAGGCGCGGAAGACACATCACTATGAGTGATGCCGTGCACTACAATCGAGGTATCACTGAGCTCCCCAGGATTAACCAGCCAGTATTTCGCCGTTGGCAAGTACACCCGCGCCGAATCAAACTCAACCAAGCCAACACTGACGATCTTATCTTGCTCTGGATTTAAGCCAGTAGTTTCAATGTCGATCGCCAAGCAGGGGGCATCATTTAACTTTTCGTCCATATAGCCGAAGCCAGCTTGATAAAAGCGCTTTAGGTCTTGCTGGCGACTGCCAGACATGGATTGCTGGAACTCAGCCCACACTTTGGGGGCATAGCCTCGTTCTTTTAGACGATTATCCATTAGCGGTGTATCGATATTTCAGAAAGCGTTGCGCCTGTGTGATGACGTTAAAGGCCTCTTTTAATGATCGTTGGCGGGTCAAACTTAACGTATCTGGGGCGATGTTGTTATTGGGCTCTCTTTTCTCGCGAATGGCTAACATTTGCTCGCGGGCACGCATGCTATAGAGCAGTTCGAGGGCATTCGCTAATTCGTCATATTTTTCGTTTGGAAGTAGCTTAGTTTTAGAAATGTCATCAAGGCGCTCGAAGGAATTCTGCAATATTGAGCCAGTTGCGAGCGCGTGAACCCGAATAATATCCGTTAAAGGCGCGGTGCCCCGACGTTTGATATTTAATGATTTTTGTTGCCTGCCATCTTCTTCTAAAACAAAATTCTTAAACACACCTAAGGGTGGTGTGCGTTTTAAAGCGTTGCGCGCCAAGGATGCTAAGAATGGCTTACTGTTTTTGGCTTTCGTCGCAATAAATTTCTGCAGCTCTTTTGCCCATAGTTTTTTGCCATGCACAGCGACCAAATCGAAAAAGATGGAGGCATTCAATAAGGCTTTAGGGTCGGGGTTTTCAATCCAATCTGTAAATTGATCGCGCCACTCAGAGCGTCGCATGCGCCACTTGGGGTTGGAGGCCATTATCAGGCCTTCGCAGAGTGGGTAGCCGCAGCGGTCTAACCCTTCACACAGCATGTTACTGAATTGCTCGAAATACGCGCCATGTATGGCCTCGTGGTAATCATCCGACAGGATTAGGGCGTTGTCTTGGTCGGTGACTAACAGCTGTTCATCGCGTGCTAAAGAGCCCAACGCAATCAAACAATATGGGACTGGAGGAGGCCCCAGTTCATCTTCAACGAGCTTTGCCATCTGTTGCATAAAGCTCGTGCCAATAACTGACATGGCTGAGCCGATCATGTGGGATGTTGCATGCTCGTTCACCAGACGCTCATACACGCTGGGTAATTGCTTTGAGAGTTGGGCCAGTGAATCGATACTCTCTGATGACAATATACTGCGCACCAACAGCAAAGAATTCTGCGACTCATGCGCGACCACGTCGAGCAGAGAGACAACCCCAAGTACCCGGTGGTCATCCATAATGGGCACGTGGTGAGTGTTATTGCGCAGCATCACCAGCATTACCTCATGCAGATATGCATGCTGATCCATCACCAGCAGCTCGGTGCTCATAATGTCATCAACCGGGGTGTCATAGGGTAGAGATTTAGCGATGACTCTGGCTCGTAAATCACTATCGGTCACTATTCCCAGCAGAATACCATGCTTATCCTGTACGACGGCTGCTGCGATATAATTCTCAGATATACGAATGGCGCATTCCGCAACCGTGGTATCTGGGGTGACGACGAGAGGCTCCGATGTGATTAATTCGGTCACCGGTACGGTGGTCATGTCGTCCTTACCGACTTGGATAGCCTGCTCTAAAATAGAGTGTTCATTGACTTCAAAAAAATCGCCAAACTCGGAGTACTTTTCACAGTAATCCATAAACAGCTGAATAGGTATGAGATAGAACAGGCTGTCCTTTCGGGTGGTGGCAGGGAAACGCACCTTGGCATTCATCAGCAGCCCCATTTGGCCAAACACATGTCCGGCTGGTAATCGGTTGTAAAGGCTGCCATCCCGACGAAATATCTCTACCTCGCCGGAGCGCACAAAATACAAATGGTGTATTGGCTCATTCAGAGCCAGCACAACCTCGCCAGCTTGCTTGTAGCTAACCTCTATCGAACTTGCCATATCCGACAGCGCATCCGCCGGAAGCCAGCAGAAAGGCTCGTGGTCGGTCATTGCTCGTTCAATATCAGGCAGCTCTATACTCATTGTTAAATCCGTTACCAAAAAAGGAATTTAGCGTCTGTCATTACCGCCGCAATCTCGCTCGAAGTAGGCATCGCTTCATGCCGCTAGATTGTCATAGCTGGCAGCTTACGATCAAGCGGCTTGATTCAGTTTAGTTAGGTGTGCAGTATTCTTGTTGAGAAGAAGATATGCGGTTGTGGTTTGTTGTTCGGTATACTCAATAAAAACTACAGTGAAGGAACACATAGTCTTGAACTCAAAGTTAAAGCTAAAATCAAAATTAGATCCGAATTCAAAGTCCAAACCCAAGAGTAAATCCGCAAGTTGGGGGATCACTGTTTTTGGATTGTGCTTTTTAATTCCTGCACTGATTATTTTGGTAATGGGCCCATTAAATACATTTCGTCTTCATTTTCTTACATCTTTTTGGGAGCAAATCCCTGCCAAATTAATCTCTATCGACGTTAAACCTCACCACGGTAATGACTCTACTACTTATTCATTGGAGGGGACATATTCATTTAATTATTTAGGTATTACCTATCATAGCTCGCAGATCAGTTATTTTAATCGCTATGATAACCTTGGTGATTGGCATTCGAAGTCGCAGAATAATATTCTTCAAGCGGCGGCTAAAGGGCGGCTTATTGCTTGGGTGAATGCTGATAACCCTAATGAAAGTTATTTGGTTCGTGATATACGTCCTTCTCATATGTTTCTTATTTTTATCTTTGTGTTGGTATTTGGTGGGACAGGAGCAGCGTTGATTTTGTATGGTAGATACTCTGGCAAAAAACCTAGCAATGAAAATGGCATTCTCTATTCAGTGCAACAATACACGCACTGGATTTTAGGCTTTATGGCGTTTATTTTTATTACCATTAGCTTACCGGCGGTCATCGCAATACCTTCCGAGATGGCATCTGGCAATGCCGCAATTTTAGTGGCATTGGTTTTCCCTTTAGCCGGTTTGGGAATGGCTTATGCTGCGCGACATTCGTTAAAAAACTGGCGCTATTATGGCCGTACGCCTTTATTGCTGAATCCGTATCCAGCAAAAAATAGTGGGCAAATAGGCGGTGAAATTACGGTTGCTCATCGAGGGTTGAAGGCGAGTTGGTCGGTTACCTTACAATGTGTTCGTAAGGTTAAAGGGACAGGCAAAAACAGCAGTAGCCATGAAACGGTACTCTGGCAGCGTAAAACTCAGCCTGAGATTCGGGAAGTCGGTGATAAAACCTTGGTGCGTTTTGTTTTTTCCCCTGATGAAGAACTTCCAGCCAGTTATCAAAAAGGCCGCACATCCTTATTTTGGCGTCTTTCTCTGCAAGGCCCCCAAACTCCAGTTAAATTAGAGCGTAATTTTGTCATACCCGTAGAAGAAGGTGTGGGGCACAGTACCGTTGAATTAACCGCAGAGCATGTTTCTAAGGTATCGAAAAAGCAGCTGATTGAAGCGAAAAAATCCATAAGTCGTCAGTTAGAGATTCGTGAACATAACGATGAATTCTTTGTTGTTAGTAAAGCCGGACGGCATTTGTCTATGTCATTATGGCTCACCGTTATGGGAGCGATATTTGCAGGTGTCGGTCTGTTTTTATTCCATCAAGCGGCGACAGAAGGCTTAATGCTTTATTTTATGGGCAGTATTTTTTCTTTGTTTGGTGTGCCTTGCTTTTTTGGTGGTATTTTTATGCTGGGGCGCTCTTTAGAAACCTCTATCTCTGGTGGTGTCGTGCATACTAAACGTTCTTGGTTTGGACGACCTCTTTGGCGTCGCAAGGCACATTTTCATAATGGGGACCAACTCATACTCAACAAATCAGGTTCAATGACGAGTGGGGCAGCTACGACTGAGTTTTTTAATATCGACTTAAACTACGTGCCTTCACTGGATAGTGGTGGCAAACAAGTCACGATACGTATTGCCGAAGGCATTGATAATCGTGAAGCAGGAGAGTTTTTAATTGCGCGACTCAATGCGTTGCTAGTCTCGGATGAGCTGCTTTAGTCAGTTTTGGTATCACACAATTATAAAGTCTCTATATTAGTAAATTCTGACAGTCATTTTAAGGTAATGCTTGTTAATTTTCGAAAGCATGCGGAAGATAAAGACAGACATTCGAAGAAAAATATCTTCGTATTTCGGCATTAAATTTCGACGGCAAATTTTACAAATATCTCAGGTGAGTGAAATAAACTATTTTCGGACTTTGTGCACGTAACTTATGTATTTAAGACGTTACGAACTTCAGAGAATTTTGATAATAGTTCGTCGTGATGACTAACGTAGAACTTCAATCTCTACTTCAATCACACCAGACCTAGTATTACCGATGCGCTCAAAAGCGGCTTTGCTCAGGTCAATAATGCGGCCACGTACGAATGGTCCGCGGTCATTAACTCGCACCACTACACTTTTGCCATTGGCGACGTTTGTTACTTTTACCTTAGAGCCAAAAGGTAAACGTTTATGAGCCGCCGTCATGTCCTTTTGATCAAATAATTCTCCGCTGGCTGTTTTACGTCCTTGATATTTCATGGCGTAATAACTGGCTACACCGCTTTCTTCGAATCCTATTGAATCGGAGCGACTGATAGGGCCACTTGCACATGCTGTTAAAAAAAGAGACAAGATTACCCAACACAAGATACTAATTTTTCTCATTGTCTTTTACCTTTAAGTCGCTTTGTATTTTAGCTGCTATGGTAACCGATACGTTAATCAAACATACCCAACCTAGTGAAAAAAAATAAAGATGAAAAAACACAAAGATGGTCATTCGAAAAGAGCAATATCATCCTAGTTTGATGCTTTATTGTTAAACGGCTGGGATGTTTATAATAGTGTGATTGTCCGAATATTCTTGTTAAGTACTCTCACTATTATGAAATACGAATCCATTGAATAAGCCTCAATCATGCAACAGATCCAATGTTGGCTTATTGCGGTCAGTCGGGTATTCTCGAAGACAACTTTAGCTCGATCAAAATAATAAGGAGGGCCAATAGTGACTACTGAATGGGCCTATCATAGCGGTACTCAGCTTTTAGAAGTAATGAATAAAGGCGAACTCACCAGTCGTGCGCTGGTTGAGTACTACCAACAGCGCTTCGCCAAGATCAATCCGGATATTAACGCCATCGTAGCCACTAACTTTGATGCTGCTTTTGCCCGTGCCAACGAGGCTGATCAAGCACGCAAAGACGGTGTTAGTTGGGGGCCATTGCATGGTCTGCCAATTACCATAAAGGATACTTTCGAAGTCATCGGTATGCCTTGCACCGCTGGCGCTCCCACTCTAAAAAATCATTTACCCAAAAACAATGCCCAAGCTGTCGAGTTATTATTAAATGCTGGAGCGATTATTTTTGGTAAAACGAATACGCCGTTGTATGCGGGCGATATTCAAAGCTATAACGACGTCTACGGAACGACGAACAATCCGTGGGATTTAGCGCTAACACCCGGAGGCTCTTCCGGTGGTTCTGCAGCGGCATTGGCGACGGGCATGACACCGATCGAGCTTGGCTCAGACATTGGCGGTTCAATTCGTACTCCGGCTAATTTTTGTGGAATCTATGGCCATAAAGTTACTTATGGCATTACCTCAAGTCGCGGTCATATTCCAGGTCCGCCAGGGATGTTGAACGAGCCAGACCTTTCCGTTGCTGGTCCTATGGCGCGGTCGGTTAACGATTTAAAGATTATGTTAGATGTTATCTCTGGGCCTTCGCCTTTCATGACGAATGCATGGCAACTGAACTTGCCTGAGCCGACACAAAAAGACCTGTCCGATTTTAAAGTATTGATGTGGCTGGATGATCCTCTCTGTCCTATTGATGATGAATTGCGACCCGCGTTTTTAAAATTAAAATCGCACCTTGAAGAGCAAGGCGCACGGGTCA
>JARGOI010000062.1 GCA_029212275.1 Thalassolituus sp. | reverse complement strand
ATAAATATTCTGAATCTAGCGCTCCCAGCTGATAATACGGCCACAGAGGTCGTCCCTCTATCGCTTTTAACCAATGATCCAATGCGATTTGCAAGTCACCTTTTGGATCAGGGTTGTCGGGTAATAAAGCACGTCGGCGAATAAAGCCTGCTTTAGCAGCATTCGCTTCGGCATTATTAGGTGCCATCGCCAAAGACAAATCCAAAAAAGGATCATCTTCCAAGGTCACAATGGTGTTTTGTCCTAACAAAAGCACGATAGATACAAAGCCAAGATATAAAGCATAAATGGCTGGTACAAGGGCCAACCACCATGTTTTACGAATGATGCGGCTAGTTAAAGACACCGCATTAGCAGAAGTATTCATTAAGCGTTGTTACTGGTATAACCGTGACTATCGTAGTAGCCCCCCTGGTCATTGCCATAGCGCGCTTCACGCTCAACATCCACTTGGTTAAGAATAACCCCGAGCAATCTAGAATTATTATCATCCAAGCGCTGTAGTGCAGTCTTTACCATACTGTCTTTGGTCGAATCGGCCTTGATAACATATGCCACACCATCGACCATAGTTGATAAGTACAAAGCATCACTGACCGCCAGCATTGGCGCAGAGTCGATAATAATTCGCTGATATCTACCACGAAGCGTCGTTAAAATATCGCGAAAGTTTTTCGAACTAAGCAACTCCAAAGGATTCGGAGGAATTTGCCCTGCGGGCATAACATCGATACCCAAACTTTTAACCGTATAAATGCACTGATCCAAGGTATCTGGATAGGCAACTGCATTCGATAATCCAGCAGTACCCGCAGGGAAATCGAATTTTTTAGCCACCGTCGGGCGACGCATATCGGCATCAATCAGCAAAGTTTTCTCTAATTGACCAAAACATTGCGCAATATTGCACGACGTTGTTGTTTTACCTTCCCCAGGAACAGAAGACGTCAGCAAAATAACCGCAGCTGGTTTTTCTAACCCAGCCAGCGTCAAACTAGTGCGTAATGTTCGGACAGATTCACTAAAGGCATGTTGATTGCCATCAACGAAAGCCCGCACCACTTTGTTATCATTTTCATCTTTATTGAGTTTTTTACCGCCATCCATCAAGGGGATAATGCCCAACAAAGAGACCTTTAATTTACGATCAACATCATCCACATTCTTAATAGTCGAGTCTAGAATATCTAAAAATATTGCTAGCATCATTCCAAGTATTAAACTTGCAAAAACTGCCATAATCACAATTTTCTTTCTATCAGGTTTAACAGGTTTTGTAGGCAAAACCGCGGGATCTGTAACTCGTGCATTAACGGTTTGAAAATCAGAAGTGGCAGATGTTTCATTAATTCGAGAATAAAAAGTATTATATAATTCTCTATTTGATTCAGCTTCTCGTACGTATTGATTCAATTCGAATTCTTTACTATTTATTGCACCTGCTTGAGCCTTGGCGTTATTCAAAGCCTGTTGTAGCGATTCTTCTTTATTTCGAGCAGCTATATATTCCCTTTCAATACTGCTTGCAATACGACGCATTTGAGTACCCACCGAATCTCGAACAGCCTGAAGATCAGATTCTGCTGCCACCATTTTCGGATGACTAGGACCATACCTTTTTGACAGCTCAGATTTCTTTAATTCTGCTGAAGTCTCTCTTGCACGTAATGTAACAACTAATGGATTATTAATAATAATCGGTAATGAAGATAAATTTTCATATGTTAAAAAATCCATATTCTTAATCTGAAAATAAGTATTTCCTAACTCTATACGTTGCGAACGTGCTTCGACTAATCTCGATGTAGTTTGATCAATTTCTCTCGCAACTAAGGTACCTACACCCGCGACATCAACTAAATTATTTTCTTCGCGATATTGTTGCAACTTTTTTTCCGATTCGGTTAACGCTTCTTTTAAACCACCTAAACGATCTTGCAACCAACCGGATGCTTGTTCATTCACTTGAATTTTGGCCTCGAGTTGCGACTCGATATACCCATTGGTCATTGCATTTGCTGCTTTCATTGCTAACGCTGGATTCTTGCTAGTAACAGTTATCATTACTAATTGTGTTTTCCCAATCGGTGCAACATTTACAGATTCCCAGAATGTATCTACAGTAGCAGCAAAAACTTCTTCGTCAGTTGGCGGCTCTGATTCACCATAAATCATCATCTTTATTTTTGATTTAAATGAAAATGATTTTTCATTAGCTAAGTGGTAAGGATTAAATTCTGGCGTGTTTACCAAATTTAATTTTTCGGTGATACGTTTTGCTAATTCTCGTGACTTAAGAATTTCGAATTGAGTATTAAAATATTCGTCCGATGCTTGAGGTATCCCGTAAACCTCTTCAATTGATACTACTTTGGTGCCCCCTGATTCAATCATCAAAGTTGAAGATGCTTGATAGATAGGAGTCAACGACATTGCAACTAAAATTGCAATAATGCTAGTTACTACAGTCAGCGCAATGATTTTTTTCATCTGCCGACGCAATGCACGCAAATATCGTGTCAGATCAATTCCTTCGAATTCCGAAGCTGTATCCATGAAAATTCTCCGTTATAAATTTGTCAATTATTAAAAAAAGCTTTGTTTAACTGTAATTACATCGCCTGGTCTCACAATATCAGAGAGTTTGATCTTTTCTGTGGCTTTAGCTTTATTTTTAGCATCGGCTCTCTCATCCACTTTAACAGCAGTAAGGTCATGCTCTACAAAAATCTTATCCTTAGATGCTCGATCCGTAAATCCACCAGCAATGGAAATAGCACGATCGACTGTCATTCCGGGGTAAAAGGAATAGCTACCAGGATTATCAACCTCACCCATCACATAAAAAGGACGATATTCAATAATAGCGACAGACACACTGGGATCTAAAAGGTAAGGTCCTTTCAATCGTCTAACAAGCTCAGTCTCGAATTCTTTAGCCGTCAAACCAGCAACCTCAATATCACCTAACAAAGGATAAGAAATACTTCCTGAGGAACCAATACGTAATTTAAGGCTTAAATCTGGTTCATCGTAAACAGTTATAGATACTAAATCGCCAGCACCTAAATTATAAATTCTAAAATCATCCGCAGAAGAAAAAACACTAACTAGAAGAAGAAGTAAAACACATGTTAATTTTGACATTAATCAATCCTAATTTTAAAATACTTAGCTAAAAACAACTAAATAGCTAAAGCGAAACCTAAAGAAACAATCTGACTATAATAATCTAAATCTAAATCTGAACCACTTGAATCACGACCCGCAATCTCAATTGCACCAATCACATCAAAAGACCTTGTCGGAGAGTAGGTTCCCATGAAACCATAAGACGATGTTCTGTCCAAACGATTACTATTAACATAATCGTCTTCCAGTAAAGACGCTTCAGCAGTCAAGCTAAAAAAGACAGAGAACTCGTGATCTAACTTCACTAAGGAATAAGTCGAATCCACCGAATTACCAGGGCCACTAGTTTCATTAGATGATTGCTGAGTAAACAACGTTAATGTTGAATGCTCTACTGGATTTATGATTAGATCAACTTCCCAACTAAAGCCAGATTCATCATCAATGTACTCAACATTGAAATCTCTTTTTGTTGTTCCTAGTTTAATAGAGCCTTCGACTTTACCAGTTATGTCCCAACTAACACCGGTTAGGAAGGTCAAAATACTTGCTTCACGCTCTAATGCGATGCGACTATCACTAATGTAATCTAACTCTTCATTACGCACTTCAAATAAAATATCAGTCGCTGAACTCAAATTGACACTTAACAATGCGCCCAATTTATTTTTGCTATACTCACGATCCGATGTTAATTCTTCATTATTAGTATAAATACGTTCAGAAAGATCAGCTGAGATTGTTAAACTTGCAAAGGAATAATTGCTGCCATAAGTATAAGCAGCACCAAGATTCTTATCATTATATTCGTCTGGCAGGATTACAAGTGCATTGATACCTTCCGCCGTACCTGCACCACGATCATCATGACCTTTTTTATACGAAGCAACAAAACCAAAAGCATGGCGATCACTAAATTCGGTATCAGCAGCAACAGAGTAAATAAAATCAGAATAATCATCGTTAGAGTCTAAAGTATAATATCCCTTCTCAATTTCGATACCAGTGTTTATTAAGGTAGAACCCATATCAAGTTCTAAATCTAAGATAGGATTTACTCTAGTTATGACGCTAGATTCTTTAGTGTTTTTAGGTTGAAGATAAACGTTGTCATTGTTTTCTATAGAAATACCAATAGAAGGGAAAAAAGTAGTACCACTACCGAGTGGAATACCTTTCGGCTCTAGCGCATAAACAGAAATACTGAACGTTGCAGTTAGCAAATACAACGATATTTTCATAAATTTCATGAGATTCCCATAATTTATTTTGTACCAATAACCGCGCTTAAAATAAAAATCAACACGATCAAAAAGATATTTACATTAAACATTTTGGTGTTGTTAAACTACTTCTTTACCAAAACATTGCGCAGTTTTAATAAGCCATTAAGCACTACGTAAAACAGCAAGCCCAATACTAACCCTGTCATGCCCGCGACAAAATCTTTAATATCAAGCCGTCGAGTTGAAACAAAATACTGCAACAATTCATCGGTTGCTAAAAGCACAAAGAGTATAACAAACAGAATGGTTACTCTCTTTACACCCGTCATACCAATCTTTCGTTCTGTTGCAAAAAAAACCAAACTCGCCAGTATTGTAGACAGCGTCAAATGCATCCATTTATCACCACCCAACCAATGTTCTATTACGTATAACTGAGGTAAAAACCACTCAGCCGACTTACAAACACTGAGACCAACCAAAAAAACACCATAAACCATCAAAATATATAGCAACACCGCTATCCTTTCCTAAATGGTTTGGTGTGATTCAAAAATATTGCTTAGTGAACATTACTGCCTACAAATCCTTTAAAGAAGGTCAAAAATACGATTTTGACATCCATCCATAGGGACCAGTTACGAATATAATCCAAATCATATTCAACGCGGCCTTCCATTTTATCCAAGGTGTCTGTCTCGCCGCGATAGCCATTGATTTGCGCCCACCCTGTAATACCCGGTTTAACTTTATGGCGCAGCATGTAGAAAGGAATTAATTTTCTGTACTCTTCATTGTGTGCAACTGCATGCGGACGAGGCCCAACAACGGACATGCTGCCTTGCAATACGTTTATAAATTGAGGCAGTTCATCTAATGAAGTACGACGGATAAATGCACCCACTTTAGTAATGCGTGCATCGCCTTTTTTAGCCTGAACAACTTTATTACCATTATCCATGGCGGTCATGCTTCTGAACTTCCATACTTCAATTCTCCGACTATCGAGACCATAGCGAATCTGCTTGAAAATAACAGGTCCAGGAGACGTAACTTTAATGGCAGCAGCAATAATCGCCATAGGGATCAAGATGACAGAAAGGACAGACAGCGAAAATACTATATCGAATAATCGCTTCAACACATCGTTGATACCAAATATAGGTGAATCATAGACGCTTAACGTTTGCATATTGCCCACTTCACACAAACGCGCATTGAGTAGATTGTAGGTAAAAAAGTCGGGGATCAAATGCACGGAAGCTGTGGTATCGCCACATTTCTTCAAAATATCACCAATACGTTTTTGAGCCTTTAGAGGCAAAGCGACAAAAATGACCTGAAACTTACCGCTTCTTGTCATTTCTATAAGCTGATCAATGGTACCGTTTAGATGTTCATCGGGAAACTCGCTGAGTAGGCGCTCGTGGCAGCGATCATCGTAAAAGCCAGAAAACCTTAGGCCCAATTCTGGAGATTCTTCCATTTCTTGTCTCATGCGGATAGCACTGTCATTAATACCAACAATAGCGACTGTTCTACTGTTGTAACCGCGAATACGCGCTTCTCTCAATAACTGACGAAAGAAGCCTCGCCAAATAAGCAAAGAACACCAAGTTCCTAACATCCAAGTGCCAATCACTAAACGTGAATAGGACTCAGAGACTTTGGCAAAAAATCCAATCGTGAATAAACCTACACAGACTAAAATCCAGGCGATTGAGGTGTGGGTCAACATTCGGATGGCTGGAGATCCGCGCCAAGAACGATAGAGTTGCAAGGATTCCGCAACGAGCATAAATAGAATAACTGATATCAGACCAGCCGATAGAAAGTAAATAGACTGATCCATATCAAATGCCGAAACACTGATAAACAGTGTAAGCATAATAACGGCTATGTCTATCAGTCGATAACCAAAGCTAAAAGAGCCTTGATTTGATCTGATCATTCCTTGATTAGTCATCGTCTACCTTCCTCATGTCGGATGAGGACATTATTAAATTTACAAAACGTGTTTATACCAAAATATTTGCAACCCACCCAACCAAAAGCCAAATTGGCGAGTTTGCACCGAAATTGAGCACGACAAACGGTCATTTACAGTATCTTTCATTGACAGTCAGTCGCTGCCAAATAAATCCCTTGTATATACTTTAGACGATATATCGAGTAAGTCATCTGATAAGCGATTGGCGACCACCACATCAGACATCGCCTTAAACTCATCTAGGTTACTGATCACCCTCGAGTTGAAGAAAGACGACTCTTCAAAAACAGGTTCGTAGATCACTACTTCAATGCCCTTGGCTTTGATGCGCTTCATGATGCCCTGAATGGCCGATGCCCTAAAGTTATCGGACCCAGACTTCATTACTAGACGGTAAATGCCGACAATTTTGGGATTGCGCTTGATAATTGAATCGGCAATGAAATCTTTGCGGGTGCTGTTAGCATCCACAATCGCCCGCACCATGTTACTAGGAACGTCTTCAAAGTTAGCCAGAAGCTGCTTGGTGTCTTTTGGCAAACAATACCCGCCGTAGCCAAACGATGGATTGTTATAATGATTGCCAATACGCGGGTCTAAGCCTACGCCTTGAATAATTTGGCGAGCGTTGAGGTTGTGCGTTTCGGCGTAGGAATCTAATTCATTAAAATACGCCACTCGCATTGCTAAGTAGGTATTTGAGAACAACTTAACCGCTTCGGCTTCGGTGGCATCGGTAAACAGTACTGAGATGTTTTCTTTGATGGCTCCCTGAACCAATAAATCGGCAAACTCACGAGCGCGATCAGATTGCTCACCTACGATGATACGAGAAGGATATAAGTTATCGTAAAGAGCGCGCCCTTCGCGCAAGAACTCTGGCGAAAAAATAAGATTTTCACAACCCGTTATTTCTTTCAGTTTTTGAGTGTAACCCACAGGAATGGTCGACTTAATGATCATGACCGCTTCTGGATTGACCGATGTCACATCGTGAATAACGCTTTCAACCGACTTAGTATTAAAATAGTTGGTTACTGGGTCATAATCGGTAGGGGTTGCAATCACCACGAACTTCGCGCCGCGATAGGCGTCATCTTTATCTAAGGTTGCTCGAAAGTTGATGTCTTTGTTGGCTAAAAAATCTTCGATCTCAACATCCACGATAGGCGACTGCTTATTGTTCAGCATTTCAACCTTTTCGGCCACTATATCGACAGCGACCACTTCGTTATGTTGTGCCAACAACATGGCATTGGACAACCCCACATAACCAGTACCGGCAATCGCGATTTTCATTAAAGCATCCCTAAAATAAAACTAAATTATGAGCGGATTCTATCACCTAAGCTTTTAATGTGTAGTACTAACATCACTTTAAAAAGCTCAATTGACACTATTGTTAGTGGAGGTTGGTATTGAAACCACAGAATTGGGTGACAGTTGTTCAATTTTGTCTTTAAGCATCGCTTTTGCATCGTCATCACCATGAACAATACGGATGTTTTTAGGCAGATGGCGCATGCGCTTAATAAAATTCAATAGATCTTGTTGATCCGCATGAGCGCTGTACCCCGATAAGGTATGAACACCAGCACGAATATCAGTGCGATTATTATTAATAAACACATAACCACCACGTGGACCGTAAGTTTGAATATCTCTGCCCGCAGTACCCATTGCCTGATACCCAACAAACACAACGTCATTGCGGTCATCTTCCAGCATGGCCTCAAGGTAATTAAGTATTCGGCCACCAGCACACATCCCACTGGCAGCGATAACAATCGCAGGTCGTCCTGAGTTTGCTAAATATGCCACTGTGCGCATATGTTCTTGATGCGATTCTATCGTCGTGAGTTGCTCGAACGACAAAGGATGCCGCCCTGCTCTGACTCGCTTTCGCGCTTCGGCATCCCAGAGATTTTTCAACGACCGATAATGCACAGTAAACTCTGCCGCCAGAGGCGAATCGACAATCACATCCAGCTCACCCCAAAGCTTTGCCTTAGCCGATTCTGGCGACTGACTCGTGACACGATGAATGATTTCTTCGATTTCGTATAACAACTCTTGAGTGCGACCAATCGAAAACGCCGGAATCAACACCGTGCCTTTATTCTTTAGGCAGTGCTCAATTGTCTTCTTTAATCGATCCCGACGCGTGCGGCGACCTTCGTGGCACTTATCACCATAAGTGCTCTCAATCACCAACTCATCACAACGATACGGCGACTTAGGGGGAGGCAACAAAGGCGAATATGGCGCACCTAAGTCGCCTGAAAAAATGACACGTTTAGAGCCACGTAGCTTTTCCCCAACGGCAAACTCTACATATGCCGACCCTAAAATATGTCCAGCCCGATGAAACTTGGCCTGCACACCAGCGACGTCATCCAAACTAAACCAATGGTGGTAAGGCACAGGAATTAATTGCTTCTTTAGTAAACGTAAGAAATTATTGATCAGCGAAGCATCACGCGTGACACCCACCTTCAACGCATCTTCTAACACCAAAGGTAACAACTGCGCCGTCGCCTCGGATGCATAAATCGGCCCCATAAATCCAGCCGCCATTAAATAGGGAATACGCCCCACGTGATCGATATGACAGTGAGTCACCACTAACGCCCTGACATCCGTAATATCGAAATCGATCGGAGATTCGCCGGACTCGACACTGGTAGATTCGGCGCCTTGGAACATACCGCAATCGATAAGAAACGCTGCGCCAGAATCCAACGTTAAACGGTGACAAGAACCAGTCACGCCGTTGACGGCACCATGATGAGAAATAGAATACATAACACCTCCTTGTGAAAAATTTTGAGAGCGCCATCCTGGGAGCGCAGGCGTCCCGCCTGCTTTAAGAACGAAGTTCTTATCGCCGAAGGCGAACAACATCGCTTTTTAATTTAACAAACCTTGCCGGCGAGACGCCCCTGGGAGCGCAGGCGTCCCGCCTGCTTTAAGAACGAAGTTCTTATCGCCGAAGGCGAACAACATCGCTAATTTTTGCAACTCTTTGTCGGCGAGACGCCAGCGCTCCCGGCAAAGCTCTTCAACCAACAAGCCGCGTATTAACCTGCAACTCTGGGAGTGCACCCTGGGAGCGCAGGCGTCCCGCCTGCATTTAAGAACGAAGTTCTTATCGCCGAAGGCGAACTACACCGCTAATCTTTGCAACGCTTTGCCAGCGAGGCACCCTGGGAGCGCAGGCGTCCCGCCTGCTTTAACTAATTATCGCCAAAGGCGAACAACATCGCTCTTTAATTTAACAAACCTTGCCGGCGAGACGCCAGCGCTCCCGGCAAAGCTCTTCCCGCCCTTAAAACGGAAAGGCGATAGGTATCATAACTAACGCTGTCACACTGTACCCAATCAGCACCGGCAGGCCCGCCTTAACATAATCCCTCACACGATAATTGCCCGCACTGTAAACCATCAAGTTAGTTTGGTAGCCATAAGGAGACAAAAAGCTCGCGCTAGCGCCAAACGCTAAAGCCATAAAAAATGGGTAAGGACTGACACCTAATGCTTCAGCAGCCGCATACGCTATTGGAAACATCAACGCCGCCGCTGCGTTGTTAGTCACTAACTCTGTCACTAACCAAGTGACAATATAAATTAACACCAATGCGGCCATCGGCCCGAGTCCACCAACCAAATAATTCAAACCTTGGGCCAGCAATTCTGCCAAACCAACACTGAACATCGCTTGTGACAATCCTAATGCACCAC
>JARGOI010000061.1 GCA_029212275.1 Thalassolituus sp. | reverse complement strand
GGATAAGAGCCGAGCCATTTAAAGTCGACCGCAACATCACGCAATTGCTTTAATAAAACAGCTATGTGATCGTCTTCGCTGTGTCCTTCAAAATCAATAAAAAATAAATAATTCCAAGTACCGGAAGGATCAGGGCGAGTTTCGATACGCGTTAAACTAATGCCGGCCTCGTGAAATGGCGCTAATAATTGGTATAAACCACCAGGACGATTGCGACCTGACACCATAATCGATGTTTTATCATCGCCACTTGGCGACGTTTTCTGGCGGCCAATGATTAAAAATCGCGTGGTATTGTCTGGGCGATCTTCAATATTACTGTCGCGCATAATCAGTTGATATAACTCCGCTGCAGCTTCGCCAGCAATGGCGGCAGCACCAACTTCCGCAGCCGCTCGACGCGCAGCTTCGGCGTTAGAACTCACCGCGATGCGTTCAACCCCACTGGGGAAATGTTGATCCAGCCAAAGACGACACTGACCTAATGATTGTGCGTGGGAATAAATACGATCTATTTCCTGCTCAGGATCTTTAACCAACAGATGGTGATGAATACGCAAGGCCACTTCGCCGCAGATGTTCAGCGACGAATCGTAAAAGCTGTCTAACGTGTGTGTGACCATGCCTTCAGTTGAGTTTTCAATTGGCACAACGCCATAATTCGCTGCACCACTGGCCACTTCTCGAAACACATCACCAATGGAGACTTTCTTCTGACAGCTCACCGCATGACCAAAATGCTTGACCGCAGCTTGCTGAGTAAAGGTACCCTCTGGACCTAAATACGCCACCGTCAACGGTTCTTCGAGTGCTAGACACTGCGACATAATTTCACGAAACAAACGCGCCATAGACTCGTCTGGCAATGGGCCTTCGTTTCGTTCCATTACCTTACGCAGTACTTGGGCTTCACGCTCGGGACGATAAAAAACAACAGTTTCACCAGGTTCTGCGTATTTTTGCTTCACCTCAGCAACATGTTGCGCACACAGAGCCCGCTGATTAATCAGTTCCTGAATCTCTTGGTCTATATTATCGATTTGCTGACGCAATCGATCCAGTTCCTGGGCTTCACTCATTTTTTTACCTTTTAACCTTTACCTTGTAGCTATTACCTTGTTACGAACACCTTGAAACTGTCACCTTGTAGCTTCCAATTTGTAGATTCCACTTTTAATAAGGCGGCTGACAGTTCGTGCTTAGGATGACCTTTTTTGCTCAAGCAATTAGCTGTGTTTTTTTGCAAACATCGCCATAAAGTCGATCAACGCATCCACCGCTGCTTCCGTCACCGCATTATAAATACTGGCGCGCATACCACCGACGCTGCGATGACCCGCCAAGTTTAATAACCCAGCCTGTTCACTTTCTTGCAAAAACTGTTTTTCTAAACTCTCATCTGCCAAGGTAAAAGGCACATTCATAATAGAGCGATTATTGATTGCAACCGGGTTAGCATAAAACGGATTGGCATCAATAAACGCATAGAGTTTTTGTGCTTTGCGGAGGTTCACTTCGGCAATGGCTGATACACCGCCCTGCTCTTTTAACCATTCGAACACCAATCCTGCTAAGTACCAGCTATAGGTAGATGGCGTGTTGTACATAGACGCATTATCCGCACACACTTGGTAATCAAACATGGTCGGCGTTCCAGCAAGGGTATCGCCTAATAAATCGTCACGAATAATCACCACGCACAATCCTGCGGGCCCGATATTTTTCTGGGCGCCAGCATAAATCATGGCAAACTTTGACACATCAATTTCGTGTGACAATATCGCTGAAGAAAAATCGGCCACCAAAGGCACATCGCCGCAATCAGGGATATAATCAAACGCCACACCACCAATGGTTTCATTAGGGCAATAATGAACATAGGCTGCATTAGGATTCAATTTCAGCTCTGCTTGTTTAGGCGCCGAGGTAAAATTATTTTCCTCGGTACTTGCCACAACGTTGACGTCGCAATAACGCTTCGCTTCAGCGATGGCTTTTTTCGACCATTGACCAGTATTAATGTAATCCGCCGTAGTTTTACCGCGCAGCAAGTTCATTGGAATCATGGTGAACTGACTGCTAGCACCACCTTGCATAAACAGGACTTTATAATTTGCAGGGATATTCATCAAATCACGTAAATCTTGCTCGGCTTTATCGGCCACGCCCACGTAATCGCTGCTGCGGTGGCTCATTTCCATAATGGAAAGGCCTTTACCATGCCAGCTAGCCAACTCCGCACTCGCTCGATCTAGCACAGCGGTAGGAATGGCGGCAGGGCCGGCACAAAAATTAAATACTCTGCTCATTTATTCAGACTCAGTAGACTTAAAAATATTCATTAACTTTGGACTGTCTCAGCTGAAGAGGTAAACCGAGCCGAATGGCGACGCGATGCCGCAGTCAATAAGGCTGCCATGATACCTACCATCAAACCACAGATCCCCCCTAATGCAAGAATAATGGCCTTACGTGGCTTTGCTGGCTTTTCTGGTAACAGTGCAGGTTGATCCACTAAAGCGTAGCGAACTTGGCCCCAATCAATTGTTACCGCCTCCAAGGCATTTTTATATCGTAATATCAAAGGTAATCCTTCTACAAAAATATCTTCAGAATGTAATTTCGCACGACCTTGTAGTTGTTTCACTTCTTGCTCAAGCGCTAAGGTACCCATCATATATAAGGGTGGCTCGCTGCTTACGAAAATATTATTGGTATTATAAAAAGGCCGAATTTGATCAATACTTTTTGCTACCGCTGCAGCTTCCATTAGATAAACAATGCGGCTTTGTTTTTTAGCATTATATGATGCACGAAGTCCTTCGGCCCACTCGCTGTATAACTGAACTTGAGATTGTACCGTTCGAGTATATTCTTGCTTTACTCGTCGTTCGTACGAAACTAAAGCAAAATCTACATAGCGATTTAAAAGATCTGTTGCTAGTTGAGCATCCCCTAATTCAAAGGTTATTTCCAAATAGGTATCCAGGGCTTCTTTCGCATTAGGGTCTGCATATGAGAAACGTTTTAAAAAGTTAGCTAAATTTTGCTCTTCGGTTAATTCATCATCAACAAACCAAGATGAAATATCAGCATTATTTTCGTCAATGAGATTTTTATAAAACGCTTTTCTCACCGAGGCTGAGCGCAACGCTGAACGTGCTCCCAAAAATGCATCTTCGGTGCTTAGTGAGAAAACAGACTCATCACTCATAATAGTATCTTCAGATTCTAAGCTTTCTTTCGATTTTTCCACGGCACTCATAATCAGCTTTGTTGCCAAAGCGGGTTGATTAAAATCCACAAGGTCACCGGCTGAGGCATCTTTGATCACAGCTGTCGTACGATATAAAGGCGAAGCAATAAATATATAAGCGGAAGCAGCAACTACACCTAATATGATAAAACCTAAAACCCAATGCCAGAACTGCTTGATATCATCAATTAAATCAAATAAATCAATTTCATCACTTTGAGTTTTTTTAATACTTGCATCATTCATTAAAGACCTGCTCCAACAATTTCCCCATCATCTAATTTTCTTTATCTACATGTTTGTCAACACTGCAGACTCCAAATCGACGATGTCAAATACATCTCAATCTAGAACTTCTTTAGTATCAAAATGTGTTAACTTTCCACAAATAGTTCCATCTGCGTGGACTCTCTGACTTTTTCAAGATAATTTTCGTTCTTTACGTCGCGACAGAGCAGCTGCCAATAGAGCAAAAATAACTCCCAGGGTAAAACCGAAAACTGTTCCTAAGGATAGCAATATTGCCTTGCGAGGTTTTATTGGTTTTAACGGTGGGATTGCATTCTGATCAATTTCTACGTACTGCACAGAATCCCAGTCAATAACAAGTCCTTCTAAAAACTTGATATTCCAAACCAACTCAGACATTCCTTTGATGTAAGCATTTTCATCAGTAGAATTCCTATTATTGATTTGTTCAATTTCTTTTTTTAACGCCTTCTCTCCCATCATGTAAAGTGGGGGTTGAACTGTGATTGAAGTATCTTTACTGCTAAAAAAAGGTTGCTGTTGATTAATGCTAGCAGCAATATTTGCCGCTTCCACTAATTGAGCCATTCTTTGCTCCGTTCTAGCCCTATAACTACTGCGAAGACTGTCTTCCCATGTTTTGTAATGTTCAAGCTCACTATTTACTGAAAAATTAACAAGATATCTTACTCGCTTATCATATTCAGCAAGTATAAATTGACCAAAACGATTTAAAATATCCGCTGCAATAAATGGGTCAGATAGCTCAAATGATATCTTCACGTAGCTTTCTATTTCTTCATCAGCATCTTTTTCACTATCATTTTCTGAAGAGATAATT
Source organism: Thalassolituus sp. (assembly GCA_029212275.1). Taxonomy (GTDB): domain Bacteria; phylum Pseudomonadota; class Gammaproteobacteria; order Pseudomonadales; family Oceanobacteraceae; genus Thalassolituus. Next base: position 5,840 of record JARGOI010000061.1, on the reverse strand, counting down.
TTAAACTTTCTAGAGAATTGACTAAAATTTTGTTCTTCAGTTAAAGAGTCTGAAGCGATATAACGATTCAACTCACTATTATTTTCCGACATTAATTTTGTATAAAATTGACGCTTAAGCACACCTGAATCAAATAATTTCTTAACTTCACTCAGAGCTTGTGTAGGAGATAACGTGAACACAGCCTCACCTTTACTGCGAATATCAACACCAGACGAGTTAATCGCATAAGACTCTTTCAGCCTGGGCTGATTTAGCTGAAATAATTCCGTAGCAGCGACTCTTTTATAGACTAGACTCGTTTCATATACGGGCGTTGAAAGCACTGCATAAACTATTGCCAATGCAATACCAATAAAGGTAGCACCAACAATCCAATACCATTTAGACTTAATATCATCAAGCAGATCAATTAAATCAATTTCATCATGATTCTGTTTAAGATTTATCTCATTCATTACTCATCCGTTCCATCAGTCGTGTCATCATCAATATCCTTATTTATATCGTTGTTGAACAGGCTATCTTCTTTATTTTCTATGTCAGTAGGTTCAGCATCAATCAATGCCAAGGTATCTTCATCCAACTCTTCTTCTGGATCACAAATACGTTCAACGCCGACTAATTTCTCTTTCGCAGACACTCGAATTAATGTCACGCCTTGCGTGTTACGGCCCAGTTGAGACACTTCTTTCACGCGGGTACGTACTAAAGTTCCTTGGTCACTGATCAACATCACTTCGTCTTCGTCGAAGACTTGTACAGCGCCAACTAAAGCTCCGTTGCGCTCACTGGTCACCATTGCGATAACACCTTGAGTACCACGACCTTTGGTTGGGAACTCGGTCACTAAGGTACGCTTACCAAAACCACGTTCAGAAGCGGTTAATATAGCGCCATTTTCTTGTGGTACGATCAAGGCGATAACGCGCTGATTGTCACCTAAACGAATACCTCGCACACCGCGAGCTGTTCGGCCCATGGCGCGTACATCGGTTTCTTTGAAACGTACCGCTTTACCCGCGTTGCTAAGCATTAATATTTCTTGGGTACCATCAGTAATGGCGACACCGACTAAGTGATCACCTTCATCCAATTCACAAGCAATCAAACCGTTTGAACGTGGACGACTGAATTGATCCAAGGTAGTTTTCTTAACCGTACCACGTGCGGTGGCCATAAACACATAGCGTTCGGCACTGTATTCGTCGACCGGTAAAATGGCGGTAATTCGCTCGCCGTCTGACAAGTTAAGTACGTTCACAATGGGACGTCCTTTCGCATTACGGCTGGCTTGGGGAATGTTGTATACCGTCAGCCAGTAAACTTTACCCGCATCGGTGAAACACAACACGGTGTCGTGGCTATTGACTACCAACATACGTTCAATAAAGTCTTCGTCTTTGACAGACGTCGCCGACTTGCCTTTACCGCCGCGTTTTTGCGCATGGTAAGCGTCCATTGGTTGGGTTTTAGCGTAACCACCATGAGACAAAGTAAGCACCAAGGTTTCTTCTGGAATCAGATCCGCCATGGTCAAATCGCGTTTTTGCACAATAATTTCAGTTTTACGTGCATCGCCGTATTCTGCTCGAATCGCGACCAACTCTTCACGAATGATTTCCATCAAACGTTCGCCACTGCCAAGAATTTCTAAATATTCGGCAATTTCAGTCAATTTAACTTGATATTCTTCGATCAGTTTTTCGTGCTCAAGGCCAGTCAGTTTTTGCAGACGCAAATCCAAAATGGCTTGTGCTTGAGCAGGAGACAAATGATACAAACCATCACGAAAACCAAATTCTTCCGGCAAGTCGTCAGGGCGACAAGCGTCTTCGCCTGCACGCTCCAACATATCCATCACATCGCCGGGTTCCCAAGCAGCAGCAATTAAGGCTTCTTTCGCTTCGGCGGCGGTTGGAGATTTTTTTATCAGAGCAATCACTGGATCGATATTCGCCAACGCCAGTGCCAAACCTTCCAGCAAATGGCCGCGTTCACGTGCTTTGCGAAGGTTATAAATAGTACGACGTGTCACCACTTCGCGACGATGCTTAATAAAAGCATCTAGCAATTGTCGCAAATTCAAAATTCGTGGCTGACCTTCCACCAATGCGACAGTGTTAATACCAAACACACCTTGCAATTGGGTTTGTGCAAACAAATTATTTAGCACAACTTCTGGCATTTCGCCGCGGCGCAGCTCGACCACAATACGCATACCGTCTTTATCCGACTCATCGCGCAGCTCAGTAATGCCTTCGAGTTTTTTCTCTTTCACCAGCTCAGCGATTTTTTCAATCAATCGCGCCTTATTCACCATATAAGGAATTTCAGTGAAGATAATGCTGATCTTTCCGTTTTTCTGATCTTCTTCAAAGTGATGACGAGCACGCATATAAATACGGCCGCGGCCAGTACGGTAAGCTTCAACTATACCGTCGCGACCGTTAATAAAGGCACCTGTAGGAAAATCTGGACCTGGAATGTATTCCATTAAGTCATCAATAGTGAGATTAGGATCGTCGATCAATGCCAAGCAACCCGTGAGCACTTCGGTCAGGTTGTGCGGCGGAATATTGGTCGCCATGCCCACAGCAATACCCGAAGAACCATTCACTAATAAGTTAGGAATGCGAGTAGGTAACACCGCTGGAATTTGTTCGGTGCCATCGTAGTTGGGCACCCAATCGACGGTTTCTTTATCGATGTCAGCCAGCATGTCATGGCTGATTTTATCCATGCGAATTTCGGTATATCGCATGGCTGCCGCCGAATCACCATCAACAGAACCAAAGTTACCTTGACCATCCACCAGCGTATAACGCATGGAGAAATCTTGTGCCATACGAACAATAGTGTCGTATACCGCAGAGTCACCGTGAGGGTGATATTTACCAATCACGTCACCGACCACGCGGGCAGATTTTTTATAGGGTTTGTTCCAATCGTTACCTAGAACGTTCATCGCGTGTAGTACGCGCCTGTGAACTGGCTTTAATCCGTCACGCACATCTGGCAGTGCACGGCCGACGATCACGCTCATGGCATAATCAAGATACGATTGCTGGAGCTCGTCCTCGATATTAATCGGAGAAACTTGCTTGTCTAACTCACCCATATTTCTGAGACCCATTATGTCAGCCGCTTACACGGTTTCATTTATTATTCAGCAGACGACTATCGTCGCCAAGATAGAGATAGATATCGAAAGACTGTCACTATTTACAGCATCAGTGCATTTACACTGTGAATTTCAATAGAACAAATCGGCCTAACGACAAAGGATCGAATCATACCATAAATCAACAAGATACCTAACCTCGGTTTATGGAAAAAACGATTGAGACGCCCTGTATCGCTGCAGAAGACGTTTTTTATGGTTAACATACGTTCCCCTATAGGGTCGGCAGATCAATTAAAAGAGATCAACTCTGAAAATTGATCAAATAACGAACGATAACGGCTAATTTCTTTCATATTTACGCTAGATGGTCGCAACCCCGACTCGCCATTGGGTATACTCACCCTTAAATTTGAGTAAGGAATCTAAAATGCAGGCTGATTTGTGCATTCATGCGCGTTGGGTACTCCCGATGACAGGCGACGAACAGATTTTAGAAAACCACAGCGTGTTCATTAAAGACGGGCGCATCGTATCTGTTCTCTCTCAAGAAGATTCTGCAAGCCTTGCTCAGTTTTCAGCAACAGAAACCATCACGCTAGATCAGCATGCGTTATTGCCTGGCTACATCAACGCCCACGGGCATGCTGCCATGTCATTATTTCGTGGTTTGGCCGATGACTTACCCTTGATGACTTGGCTGCAAGAACACATTTGGCCAGCCGAAGGTCAATGGGTGGATGCCGATTTTGTGCACGATGGTACACAACTGGCCATGGCGGAAATGCTTAAGTGCGGCACCACCACCTTTGCGGATATGTATTTCTACTCGGGCGACAGCGTGCAAGCCGCTATTGATGCCGGTATGCGCACGGTGGCTTTTACACCGATCTTGGATTTTCCTACCAACTTCGCTAAAGATGCTGACGAATACATCAGCAAAGCCATGGCCGTGCACCAACGCTATGCTGACGAACCCCTAGCCACAATTGGACTTGGACCGCATGCACCTTATACCGTTTCGGATGGTCCGCTAAAAACCATTACTGAATTATCGAAAAAGTACCAAATTCCGGTACAGATTCATTGTCACGAAACCGCTTTTGAGGTCGAACAGAGCATCGAACTGCTGGGCATCAATCCCATCAAACGCTTAGCTAATTTGGGCTTTTTTAACGAGCGTGTGAGCTGTGTACACATGACCCAACTTAGCGCAGACGATATCGCAATCATAAAAGAATCCGGAGCCAGTATTGTCCATTGCCCTGAATCGAATCTTAAGCTGGCCAGTGGTTTCTGCCCTGCCGCTGAGATTTTGAAAGCAGGCATTACCTTAGCCTTGGGTACCGATGGCGCCGCCAGCAACAACGATTTGAACCTGCAAGGTGAAATGAAAACAGCCGCCATGCTAGCCAAAGCGGTGGCGAATAATGCTGCTGTGTTACCTGCCATGCAAGCACTGCGAGTGGCAACCCTAGGCGGTGCCGAAGCCCTCGGCATTGCACACGAAACTGGCTCGATAGAAGTGGGTAAGTGGGCTGATTTACAGGCCGTTCGCCTCGATGGCTTGGCGCAAACACCAATGTACGATCCAGCCTCGCAGCTGGTGTACACCGACAGCAGCCGTTACACAGAATACACTTGGGTCGCAGGACAAGCGCTAATGGCGCAAGGCAAACTCACGACCCTCGACGAATCGTTGTTGTGCGCTACGGCAACAGCATGGCAAACACGTATTGCGCAAAATCAGGTTAACTAAATATCATTGATTTTAGTTATTTGGTCCTAGTTATTTGACTGTAGATATCACAACTTTTACTAAAACAACGAGCGTGCCAGAACAATACTGGTCTACCCAATAAGGAAGCAGCGATGAATACTGATTCTCAATCGAACCATGCAACACACGCGGAACCCATCACCCTCAATGTGGACCGTGCCGAAATCGCTAAATTCGAGGCCTTGGCGTCGCGTTGGTGGGACAAAGAGAGTGAATTCAAACCGCTGCACGATATCAATCCATTGCGTACTAATTACATTGATAGCCACGCACCTTTGGCGGGTAAAAAAGTGCTGGACGTAGGCTGTGGTGGCGGCATTTTATGCGAATCCATGGCTGTGCGTGGCGCTAACGTCAGTGGCATTGATATGGGCGAAGCCCCCTTAAATGTAGCGCGCCTGCATGCTTTGGAAAGCGGCGTCAGCGTTAACTATCGCCAGATCACGGTAGAAGCCTTAGCGGAAACCGAAGCCAGTCAATACGATATCGTTACCTGCCTAGAGATGCTCGAACACGTGCCTGACCCGGCCTCCATTATTAGTGCGTGCCAGAAATTAGTGAAACCGGGAGGATTCGTATTTTTCTCGACCATCAATCGCAATCCCAAGGCTTATGCCATGGCGATCATCGGTGCTGAGTATCTATTACGTATGCTGCCAGCGGGAACTCACGATTACGATAAGTTCATCAAACCGAGTGAATTGAGCCGTTGGTGTCGCGCAGCCGAACTTGAACTGCTCGACATGACTGGCATGGTCTACAACCCGTTCACCAAAGACTATGCATTAAAAGATAATGATCTTGATGTTAACTATCTTGCGGCCACACAAAAGCCTGATTAATTACCTTGCCTGATTAATAAACTTACAAGACGCTCAAAAAATGACTGATACTTTTCAACCACCCAAAGCGGTTCTGTTTGATCTAGACGGTACA
>JARGOI010000060.1 GCA_029212275.1 Thalassolituus sp. | reverse complement strand
CCAGAATTGGTAAATTGAATAGGATTTTCTGGTTTGCCGGCGTATAAGCGCAATTCAAATGGCTGAGCTTCTGAAAATGAATACACATGGTGACGAACATTGTCGCTGTTTGGAAAGTTGACGTAGTCCCCATGATTGACCAATAGCAGTCGTGGTGAAAACTGAACATTCACTTGATCCATGATCTTCGCTGTCGCAGGTGAGCTTTTCGTTTGCCCTATGGTCACGTCGGCATCGGAATCAACCAGTACGACTGCATTTGCAATAGGTTGACCTTGCTCATCAATAACGTTGATAGAAAGTGAATCTGCCCAAGCCGTAGTTCCCCAAAGCGCATGACTTAAAACATTTGCCATCAACAAAAAAACGTTGCGAATAGTGTGATTCAATGGCTTGTTTCCTGATTTACATGTCTTCATTCAGTCTAGTTAAGATTGAGAAGACCGCCAATTTATGAGAGTTTTTTGCTCAATTTTATGTACATAAGCGCGGTCGATGTGGCATCGCCTAATGCGGTATGCCGATCAAAAATTGGGATGTTTAGCTCTTCAGCTAAGTGTTCGAAGGTTAAGTTGTCTTGTAGATTAGGATTTTTCTTACGTAAGTAGCGAATATACAACTGCGATACTTCGATAAATTCGTTGGGGAGATGAAATCCATATCGGGCGTGTACATAACGATTCAATATCGAACGATCATAGTTGATGAAAAACCCGCAAATCGGACGGTTACCAACAAAGTTTAAGAATTTATCAATCGCCTCATCGCTTGAGATACCGTGGAACCGGTCTTCGCGTCGCAATCCATGAATGCGAACGGCTTGTGGGTCGGTGTGGGTATCGGTATTCAGAGTCACTTCTAGCGCAGAACTAAGCTGTACCGTATGGTTGACCACTTTCACGGTGGCCAAACTCAATAGTTCACCTGTATTACGGTCGAAATGGCTGGTTTCGCAGTCGACCACAACGGCTTCATCACCCCAATATGGTTCCTCCATATGACGCCACGCCTCTGGAAGAGGTCGGTAACCTAGCAAAGGCAACTTGAAGCGACTTCGCCACAAGCGTTTCCATGTCGCCATAGACAAAAGATCAGACATAATACTTTGCACACTGTGATGCAGTCTTAAAGACTTCCGCCCTATCGGGTTTACAGGCGCCCATCAGATCAAGCAAGCAGTTTAAGTTGATCACTCAAAAATTCTCCAAATGATAGTGCTGAATCAACCACTGACGAAACTTTTTAACCCGATGCAGCCCGTGGCGTAAAAGCGAACGGTCAACACTGCGCAACTCGTCAACCTGAATATTTTGATTGAGACCCGCACTATTCGCTGAGTCTTGCATGGACTCTGCCAATAATTGATGACGCAAACGTATACGTAGAAATAAAACCAAGGAGTCTTTCAAGCCCTGCGCCATGTGCGCGGTGAGCACTCGCTGAGTAACTAGACGATCAAGCCGATCCAAAGTATTGGTTTCATGTAAACCAAACTCGAAAGCCAGTGCCCGAACACCATGCACCAGCGGAAAAATTCCTCCTTTTTTAATATCCAATGCACCGTGGTCGTCTTTCAACTTTCCAAGCAATGTGATCGGTGGCGAAAATTTCACCGCTGGCAACGCCAGTCGAGAGGCGACAATGCTGTGCTCATGGGAAGCACGCCAACTGGAAGAAATATCAGTATACAAATCAACTTCACCAGCAATGGCTTCGCCATCAATGAAAATAGACAAGTTCATCATGGCATCGGGGGTCGGATTATTGAGCCATGTTTGTATTTGCTTATGCCAACCTGCCACAGTCTTCGCCCAAGGCCGGTTGATAAACATCACGCCACCAGGACATGGGGGATAGCCAAAACGTAGCAATACCTCATGAAACTCATTTAACAAAGGTTGCGCTTGTGTAGCACTGTCCTCGTCACGAAAAATCACAGCATTGTCTTGATCCGTTTTTAAAATTTGCTCGCCACGTCCTTCACTGCCCAGCACTAACAGACAGACGTTTTGACGTACTTGCAAAGGCATGATCATATCGAACGCACGCTGCATCAAACGTCGATTCAGCGTGGTAATAAGACTGGTGATGGCAATCATTTTCACGCCATGACGATCTAAATTAGCAATCAGCTTATGCAATCTCCCTGCGGCAATCACTAAGTCATCCACAGTATTTGCTTGATCAATGCGCATTGCTACGATGTGCGAGTGAGTTGAAAAACTGCTCAACAAATCCTTCAATTCAATCATTCCAACCCATTGTTGGTCTTGGCGAACGACTAAGCGTTCAAGATGATGCTGTGTCATTACTAATAAGGCTTGATACAAATAATCGCCATAATCAATGCCGATAAGTTCGAAGGTGGCCACTTTTTCAACGGGGGTATATTTATCATACGGGCCAGTTAAAACGGCCTGTAACAAGTCGGTGCCTGTGACTATGCCAAATCGAGTAGCAGCATGCTCAACTTGCTGCTGAACCAGAAGCGCATCAGCCTTTTCGGATTTCATGGTTTCGGCAACGACGGCTAGGGTTGTATCGGCGTCAATAATAATTAAAGGTCTTAAGGTGTCCTCATCGATGCGCGCCAAAATAAATTCTGACAACCCTGCGTCTTGCTGTTCTATTAATAGCTCTCGTGATCCTAAATCAGAGTCGAAGAACATGGAGAAATCGGCATTCTTATTCAATAATTCAATAAAATCGTGCCGTTCTAGGAAATAACATAAGGTCTCTTCAACGGCATGGTAGCTATGCTTACAACCAGACTCGAGCACACCACGGACATCAAAGATATCTTCGATGCCGTACTGGCTAAAGACTTGTCCATCACGACCTTGCTCTTCTACCACGCCCTTATAGATGATAAATATACCAGGAGCATGCTGCCCAGCCGTTAGTATGGCCTCTCCTTTTGCATAAAACTTCATATCTAGTTGGTGAGCGAGGTAGCTGCGTTGCGATTCGGTCAAAAAGGAAAAAGGAGGCTGTCGGAGATCAATGTTGACCGTCATGTTCTACCTCTCTAGTTTTGATAATTCAATTGAGATAATACAGTGGTAGGTTTAGCAACCAGCCCATAACTCGAAGGTGCTTGCAGTTAAGCTGAGTTATTCAGAATTTCCTAAGAGATAGGTGTAACATCTCGCTTTAAGTCACTAAACTACGTTTATGTTAGATGAAAATGTAACTGAAGAAAGCACGACAAAAGTCTCAGTCGCTCAAGTTAAGCGAAAACGCTAAAATTTCATCTAACTTATGACACTCTCTATAAGTGCATTCTGCACAAGCTAGGGGGCTGATTCAGTATTTAGAAGGGCCTTAAATAAATCGGCAGTAAACATTTATAGGTTATCGGTGGTTTTAAAATAATAAAAAAGGCGTTGTATGATTTCATCTTGGCAAGTTCTGATAATAGCGATCCCCTACTTACTGCTCTTGTTTGCCATCGCTTGGTATGGTGATCGACGTTCTGCGCAACATCGTCCGATTCATAATAACGCCATCATATACAGTTTATCGCTGGCGGTTTACTGTACCTCTTGGACCTTTTATGGTGCCATTGGCCAAGCAGAAACCCAAGGATGGCAGTTTTTGTCGATCTACGTTGGTCCGATTATTTTCTTGTTATTTTTTTGGCCGATATTGGCTCGTATTATCCGTATCAGTAAAGAAAAACGACTGACTTCCATTGCCGACTTTATTGCCACACGCTACGGTCGCGATTCATATCTAGCGATCTTAGTTACCTGCGTTGCCGTCATTGGTATCGTTCCTTACATCGCCTTGCAACTTAAAGCGGTATCTTTTTCTTATCACTTACTCACAGGAGAATTGGGCAGTACTCCTCTGCATACAGAAAGCCTTTGGCAAGATACTGGATTGTACGTCGCCCTAATAATGGCTTTATTTGTCATTGTCTTTGGGACACGTAATCTTGACGCCAGTGAGCAACATCCAGGAATGATGTTGGCCATCGGATTTGAGTCTCTAGTGAAACTCATTGCTATGCTTGCCGTGGGAATTTGGGTAGTGACGGGGCTGTTTGATCAACCCGCTGATATTGTCAAATTGACTCGTGCTGCTTCCCCCGAGCATCCGCTTCTATCGAACCCATTAATTTCGACTTCGTTTATTGTTCAGAGCGTTCTCGCTGGCTTTGCGATTATTTGCTTGCCCAGACAATTTCAAGTCAGTGTCATCGAAAATACGTCAGTACAACATGTACAGACGGCACGTTGGTTGTTTCCTTTATACTTATTAGGCATTGTATTTTTCATCGCGCCCATTGCTTTAGCTGGACACCTACTATTGGATGGTACCGGCATCAATGCAGACTCATATCTAATTGGCTTACCCATCTTATTAAATCAACCAGAACTTGCCTTAATTGCCTTTATTGGCGGTGTCAGTGCTGCAACAGGAATGATCATTGTTGCCACCATTTCAGTTAGTACCATGGTCTCGAACGAGTGGATATTACCAATCATATTTCGTCGTCAACAACGAGAAGGCATGCCGCCAAAACAGGTGGGATATTTAGTATTGGTTGTACGTCGTATCGTAATACTTTTGTTGCTTATTTTTGCTTATATTTTTTATCGATCAATGAGTGGCTTTGAGTCATTAGCATCCATTGGTTTATTATCGTTTGCCGCGATAAGTCAGTTCGCACCGGCACTATTTATTGGATTATTCTGGCAAAGAGCAAATAGAAATGGCGCAATCGTCGGATTACTTGGCGGTATCTTAACTTGGTTTCAGTTATTACTTAGGCCGATGATGGCGGGCGAGTTGGATTTTTTTTCCAGAGTTGATTTACCCTTCATTTCAACCATCAATGGCGGTATCGATTATTTCACTTATGCTGTACTTGTCTCCGTCTTTATCAATGTTATTTTGTTTATATTTATTTCTTTAATTTCAAAAGCTTCTTTAAGAGAGCAGCTCACGGCAAACGATTTTTTAAACAAACCAAGTCAACAGCGCTCTCTGCACAATAATCGTCTTCAATGTCGTGTCGATGATGTAATCTCGGTTTTAGAACGCGTACTAGGTAATAAAAAAACTGAGCTTTTTTTAAAGGATTATCAAAATTTACATGGTGTTCAATATAATCATACTGAAGCCTCAGATGAACTGTTGCACGAGTCTGAAAAACTACTTGCATCCATTGTCGGATCTTCTTCGGCAAATGTTCTATTCTCAACGTTGCTAGGTGGAGAAAAAGTACATCCACGAGATCTGACATCAATGGCAAGCGAAGCATCAAATGCCTTTGCTATGAATCGTGAGCAATTACAATCTGCGCTCGAACATATTCATCAAGGCATCAGTATCATAGATAAAGATTTCAAATTAATTGCCTGGAATAAACGCTATGAAAAGCTATTCGAATACCCTGATAATTTTTTAACACGCGGTAAACCGATCGAAGAGATCATAGCGTTCAATGCGATGCGTGGTTTTTGTGGTGAAGGTAAGGTCACACTGCAAGTTGCACGACGCATGCAGGCAATCAACTCCAGAAGCTCCCATCATTTTGAACGTATTTTGCCCAACGGCTTAGTATTGAGCATGCAGGGACACCCGATGCCTGATGGTGGCTTTGTGACTAGCTTTACCGATATCACTGTACATAGAAAAGCCGAACAAGCCTTGCGCGAAGAAAATGTTCACCTAGAGCGAAGTGTGGAGCAACGCAGCGAAGAACTGGATGATTTAACATCGAAGCTGATTGAATCGAATCAAGGAAAAACACGATTCTTAGCAGCAACAGGGCATGATCTTATGCAACCGTTAAATGCCGCAAAATTATTTGCAGCGACACTAAATAACGAATCTCTGTCCGATCATCAGCAGCATTTACTCAATCATTTACAGGGTTCGTTGCAATCGGCAGAAGATGTCTTATCGTTGTTAATCGAGATTGCTAAATTAGATGCGGGTGCGGTCGAGCCCACACTGAAACCAGTATCCTTAACCGAAGTGCTTCGCCCCTTGCGCGATGAGTTTACCGCGTTAGCTGCCGAAAAGGGATTGCAGTTGACCATACGTTCAACCGACGCATGGGTTATCAGTGATGCGCATTGGTTGCGTCGAATCATCCAAAACCTACTTAGCAATGCCCTGCGCTACACTCCCGAAGGACGTACCTTAATTGGCGTGAGAAAACGCAATGAAACCATATCGCTAGAAGTTTGGGATACTGGCATAGGCATACCTAAAGACAAACTCACTGAGATTTTTCGTGAATTTAAACGGTTAAAAGCCGCTCATCAAGAGACCAAGGGCTTAGGCTTAGGGTTAGCCATTGTTGAACGTATGTCGGCACGGTTGGATCATTCCATCGAAGTAATATCTACCCCGGGAAAAGGTAGCTGTTTTCGTTTAATGATGAAAGCAACACCTGCTGAAGTTGTTACTAAACCCATAATGACAACTCAGGTAAATCAAGGAAATTTTGAGGGTCTGAAAGTATTATGTATTGATAACGATCATGACGTACTGGCGGGCATGAATGCTTTAATAAGCAGCTGGGGATGTCAGGTCATTTCAGCCACAGAAGAATTAAGCGCAACTGAATTATTGGCTAACCCACCCGATATTATTTTGGCCGACTACGCTTTAGATGATGACGAAAATGGCTTGGATGTTATGAAGCGTGTGCGTAATACACTTAATAATTCTGATTTACCGGGTATTTTAATCACTGCGAATCCACAAGAAGAAGTGGCTGATGCGACACGTGAAGCCGGATTTTACTTTTTATCGAAACCTTTACGCCCAGCATCATTGAGATCATTAATGCGGAGGTTAAACCCCAATAAATAATTTAACGTAACTTGTATAATAAAGACATTCTGGATGATGCAGTTATGTTCGGCGCAGACTTTCAGTACAGCAAAACTGCTCATACTTCATGCAGTTGTGTGCAAGAGCGCCGCAGCAGTTTCTAAGCGATAGTTTGATTTGTATCAGAACGTTCAATATCCAAGGCTTGTACAGCGATGACTGCTTGTGTTCGTGTGCGGACACCCAACTTACGAAAAATCGCCGTCACGTGTGCTTTCACCGTCGCTTCACTGACCGTAAGATCATAAGCAATTTGTTTATTCAGCATACCCTCCGTCATCATCGAAAGTACTCTGAATTGCTGCGGAGTTAAACTGGCCAGACGTTCGGCAAGATCTTTATCTTTTGGCTGAATAGCATAAACATGTTGGCGCGCTTTTTCGGGCAGGTAAATGTTGCCGTCGAGCACGAATTGCAGTGCGGTTGATATATCATCTAATGAAGACGATTTAGCAATATAACCTGCCGCTTCATATTCAATGGCTTGGCGCATCACATTAGCGTCTTCGCATGCCGAAACCACCACCACAGGAATATGAGGATAGTGACTGCGAATGAAAATAAGTCCAGAGAACCCATTAGCACCTGGCATATTTAAATCTAATAGAATCAAATCTGCCTTGCCAGAGTCTTCTAGCTCATCTTGTAGTCCACTGAGTGATTCTGCCTCACGAATTGTGCAATCCGGAGCCAATGAACTGACTGCTTGTTGCAAAGCAGCTCTAAATAATGGGTGATCATCAGCGATAATAAAATGTTTAGATTCAGTTATTAACATACTTGCTTAACCCGCGTTTATTATTTTATTAGCTGTTTTATGTTAGGCCAAATTACTCGCCCAAACCAGACGCGTCAACACACTATGTTGATTGTTGTTTATAAAAAAATCTAGGGTAGCTCTAAATAACTACGAATAACTCTACACCACACTTAAATGACAGTGCGAGCACAGATGCAAGCACTGGATCATGCAGCGATTCCTAAATCAACCTAACCAGCCAAATCATTTATTCAGACGTTCATCGACTAATACATTGACGACACTAGGATCGGCTAATGTGGAAACATCACCTAACGCATCGTGTTCATTGGCAGCAATTTTACGCAAAATACGACGCATAATTTTACCAGAACGTGTTTTTGGAAGTCCGGGGGTAATTTGAATTAAATCCGGCGTTGCCACTGGACCGATCTCCTTTCTTACCCACTGACGTAGTTCTTGAACTAAGCCATCGTACTCTTCTTCACCCGAATTCAGCGTCACATAAACATAGATACCCTGTCCTTTGATGTCGTGTGGATAGCCAACCACAGCTGCTTCTGACACTTTAGGGTGAGCAACCAAGGCACTTTCTATTTCTGCGGTGCCCATGCGATGGCCCGACACATTCAACACGTCATCGACGCGTCCAGTAATCCAGAAATAACCATCGTCATCACGACGCGCGCCGTCTCCGGTGAAATAATAATTTTTGTAGGTAGAAAAATAGGTTTGCTCAAAACGCTCATGATCGCCAAAAAGCGTTCGAGACTGGCCCGGCCACGAATTCACAATCACCAATCCACCTTCAGTAGCACCTTCTAGAATATTGCCTTCGCCATCAACCAGCGCTGGCTCAATGCCAAAAAATGGCAAGGTTGCCGAACCGGGTTTAAGGGCTGTTGCGCCAGGTAATGGGGTAATCATGATGCCGCCCGTTTCTGTCTGCCACCATGTGTCCACAATCGGACAACGGCTATCGCCCACGGTACGGTAATACCACTCCCAAGCTTCGGGATTGATGGGTTCGCCGACCGAACCGAGTAAACGCAAGCTGGTACGCTGAGTACCTTTCACCGGCGCATCGCCTTCCGCCATTAATGAGCGAATGGCCGTGGGTGCCGTATACAGAATGTTTACTTGATGCTTATCCACGATCTGCGCAACGCGTTGACTGGTGGGATAATTAGGTACACCTTCCATCATCACGGTAATACCACCATTGGCCAAAGGACCATAGAGCAAGTAGGTATGCCCGGTGATCCAGCCAACATCTGCAGTACACCAGTACACGTCGCCTTCATGATAATCAAACACATATTGATGAGTGATAGATGCCCACACCATGTAACCGCCAGTGCAATGTTGCACCCCTTTGGGTTTACCGGTAGAACCCGACGTATAAAGAATAAATAACGGATCTTCGGAATGCATTTCTTCGACTGGACAATCGGTCGATGCCGCTGCGACAATATCGTGATACCAAACATCGCGATCTTCGTGCCACTCGACTTTACCGCCAGTACGACGAACGGTAATCACGCGTTTAACGCTGGACGTCGTTGGTCGAGTCAATGCTTCATCGACATTCGCCTTCAGTGCCAAAGGACGACCTGCGCGCAAACCGCCATCGGCGGTAATCACTAATTTAGAACGACTGTCTTCGATACGACCTGCTAGCGCGTCGGGAGAAAATCCGCCAAAGACTACCGAGTGCACCGCACCTATACGAGCACAAGCCAGCATCGCGACAGCGGCTTCAGGAATCATTGGCATGTAAATACAAACAACATCGCCCTTCTCAATACCCTGCTCACGCAATACATTGCCTAAGCGACAGACTTCTGCATGCAGTTCACTGTAAGTAATGTGCTTACTTTCGCTCGGATCATCCCCTTCCCAGATAATGGCAGTTTGATCGCCACGCTTGGCTAAATGACGATCCAAACAGTTGGCTGCCGCGTTGAGTGTGCCGTCTTCGTACCAGCGGATATCAACATTACCCGGAGCAAAACTGGCATTTCGAACTTTAGTAAATTCTTTAATCCAGTCAATACGATCCAGTGCTTGCACGCGCCAAAATTCATCAGGATTAGTAATTGAATCCTGATACATGGATAAATATTGTTCGTTGTTCACCCAAGCGGACTCGGCGAAAGACGCGGGTACCGGATATATTTTTTGTTCTGCCATGGTTTGAACTCCTACTTAGCGTGTTGCGGATTCATAAAAATATAATTGTTATAAGCTTCATATTGCGCCAAAAACCCCAACAACTTGCATTAGACAATGGTCTAGACGCCGTATGACTGTTCATAAATCTCTTAGATATATTTTTAAAAGAATGGAGATATTAGACAGTATTCGACCTTTGGCTAATTTCGCTGCACTGAATTTGTGCACCATAGTGGCATGGTAAACCCAAGAAACAGGGTAAAGCACGACACAATAACAGGAGAGTCACCATGCGTAAAACTTCGATAATTCTAATGGCAGCAGCCCTGCCAATGGCAGTGAATGCCGCCAACACTGAATTCACTTTTGGTGGCTTCATTAAACTCGATGCCATGTTGAGT